>NZ_JAUMBI010000150.1:0-32705 GCF_032115815.1 Sandarakinorhabdus sp. | reverse complement strand
GATCATGGCTGAGATTGACGACGGCGCCTGCCTGCAGATCGGTATCGGCGGCATGCCCAACGCCGTGTGCGCGATGCTGGCCCAGGCCGGGATCAAGGATCTGGGCGTGCACACCGAAATGCTCACCGATGGCATTGCCGAACTCTATCGCGCCGGGCTGATTACCGGCGTGGCCAAGGCGCTCGATCCCGGCAAGCTGGTCTATTGCTTCGCGGCCGGCACCAAGCCGCTCTATGACACGATCGATCGCAATCCCGATCTGTCGTGTCGGCCGGTGGAATATACCAATTCCCCGCACATCGTGATGCAGAACCCGAAGGCGACGGCGATCAACAGTACGACGCAGATCGATCTCACCGGCCAGGCCGCATCGGAAAGCGATGGCAACCGCCACCTGACCGGTACCGGCGGCCAGGCGCAGTTCGTGCGCGGCGCCTATGCGTCAGACGGCGGCAAGAGTTTCATCTGCCTGCCTTCCACCTATGACAAGAAGGGCGCACGGCGCAGCCGGATCGTGTTCAACCTCACCGAAGGCAATATCGTCACCACCACGCGGGCCGACACGATGTACGTGGTGACCGAATATGGCATCGTGAACCTGAAGGGCAAATCTGTGCCGGAACGGGCGCGGGCGCTGATCGGGCTGGCGCATCCGGATTTCCGCCAGGGGCTGGAGCGCCAGGCCCATGAACACCGGCTGATCCCGCGCGGGTTCAGCTTCTGAAGCGGAGCCGCAACGAAAAGAGCCGCCCCGGATGGAGCGGCTCTTCGCGTTTTTCGATCCTGGTCTGGATCAGGCGGTAACGGCGCGGCGGCGGCGGGCGGTGGCGCCGACGAGGCCAAAGCCGGCGATCAGCATCGCCCAGCTCGCCGGTTCAGGCACGACGCCCGAAGCGCCGATGGTCAAATTGTCGATCTGGAACGCGCCGTTTGTCGTGATGCCACCGTTGGGGCCGAACGCGATCGAGCGGATCTGGCGATCCGAGGTCAAGCCCCAGAAGCTCGCCGCGTCGGCCTGCAGGGCAAACAGCTGGGTGTCGCTGTTGCCAAAGGTGACAAGGGCCGAATAAGGCAGTGATCCGTCGTTGAAGGTAATATCTAGGCCGACACCGCCGACACCGTTGGCATTACCGAACGTGGTCTGATCAAAGTGCAGTGTGAAGCTGCCGTTGCAGCCGGCGCAATATCGGCCGTTTCCGGGTAGAGCCTGTGCAACAATGTTCAAGTTCTGGAAACCGGTGGTTTCGTATCGCGTCTGGCCGGCAACAGCCGTCATCACGGCATTGCTGAGAACCTGAAACCCGCCGGAATAACCGTCGGCAACGTTGTAGCCATCGGTGAACGAGCTGGACAGGGCCGACAGGAAGGTGGCGCGGTCGCCGAACACGGTGGTTTGCGCAGATGCACCGGTGAGCGCGCTGGTGGCGGCAAGCGCGAACAGCGCGGCCTTAAGCATGGTCTTCATAATTTACCCCCGACTTTGCACAAGCGCTCTCTAAAGCGCACGGCCAAACGATATTGGCGTGGAAGTAAATTTAGAGTTTGTTTATAAGTTTTATAGATAAATATGAGTTAACGGGGCTGCTGGCGTGCAAATGTTGCCCGGTCGCGCAACATTGGGTTCACGGCATTTTGAAACCGCGAAGCGCGCGGGTGGATGATGCCGCCAAATGGTTGCGCGCGGGCCGCCTTCGTGTCACGGGGCGACCATGAATCTCGCCCGCTTCCCCCGCCGCCGTTACACCCCCGGTTTCACGCCGCTCGAACCGATGCCGCGCCTTTCGGCGGCGCTGGGCGGGCCGGAGTTGTGGATCAAGCGTGACGATCTGCTTGGCCTGGCGGGCGGCGGCAACAAGACGCGCAAGCTGGAATTCCTGATCGCCGATGCGCTGGCCAAGGGGGCGGATACGCTCATCACCGTTGGCGCACCGCAGTCCAACCATTGCCGGCTCACGCTGGCGGCGGCAGCCAAGGAAGGCCTGGATTGCCGGCTGGTGATCGAGGAACGGGTACCGGGCAGTTTCAGCCCGGATGCGCTGGGCAATAATCTGCTGTTTGATCTGATGGGCGCCGCATCGGTGCGCATGGTCAAGGCCGGGGCCGATCTGGCCGAGGAAATGGCCGTGGAAGCCGCCGCCGTGAAGGCTGCGGGCGGCCACCCCTATATCATCGTTGGCGGCGGCTCCTCGCCGCTGGGGGCGTTGGGCTATGCGGCGTGCGCGCAGGAAATCATGGCGCAAGCGTTTGATGAAGGCGTCGCCTTCGATCGCATCGTGGTCGCATCGGGCAGTGCCGGCACCCATTCGGGCCTGATCGCCGGCCTCGTGGCGCTGAATGCCGGCATTCCCGTCACCGGCATCAACGTGCGCCGGCCCCGCGCCGAACAGGAAGCCAATGTGCTGAAGCTGGCGCAAGCCACCGCCGATCTGCTGGGCACGCCGCAGCCGGTGGCCGCAGATATCGTGGCGCTGGCCGATTGGGTCGGCCCCGGTTACTCGCTGCCGACGCCGGAAATGGTGGAAGCCGTGCGGCTGCTGGCGGCGAAGGAGGGCATCCTGCTCGATCCCGTCTACAGCGGCAAGGCGATGGCCGGCTTGATCGCGCTGGCGCGGCAAGGCGCCTTCAAGGGCGAACGCGTGCTGTTCCTGCACACCGGCGGTTCGCCGTCGCTGTCGGCTTTTGCCGGCGTGTTGCGCGATCCTGCCTACAACTGATGCGCCGTTATCGGACAATCGGCGTGATCGGCGGCATGGGGCCGGCGGCCACGGCCGATTTCCTGAGCCGGCTGGTGGCAGGCGTGAATGCCGCCAGTGATACCGATCACCCGCGCGTGCTGGTGGACAGCAACCCGCACGTGCCCGATCGCAATGCGGCGGCGCTCACCGGCGCGGCCTCGCCCGGCCCGGTGCTTGCGGAAATGGGCGCGGCGCTGGTGGCGCAGGGTGCGCAGCTGCTCGCCATGCCGTGCAACGCCGCGCATGGCTGGGCCGATGCGATCACGGCAGCGCCGTTCATCTCGATGATCGACGCGGCGATTGCCGAGGCCATGGCGCATCAACCGCGATGCATCGGCGTCCTGGGCGTTGGCGCGACGCTGGCGCTTGATCTGTATGGACGTGCCAGCCCGGTGCCGGTGCTGGCTGGCGATCTGACCGTCGTGCAGCCTGCGGTGAATGCCATCAAAGCGGGTGATCGCAGCGGTGCGGTGCGCAGCAGCTTGGCCGGGGAAGCGGCGCGGCTGGCGGCGGCCGGGGCGGACGTGGTGATCGCCGCCTGCACCGAAGTGCCGTTGCTGCTCACCCAGGCCGATGTGGCGGTACCGCTGATCGATTCAACCGCAGCGCTGGCCCGCGCCACGTTGGCGGCGGCGCGTTTGCCCGATAGGGTGTGAGGATGACCAAGACAACTGCCGCCGTTCTTGCCGCCATGGGCGCGGAACAACCTTATGCGACCAGCCAGCCGCTCACCCTGAGGACGCTCGATCTGGCGCCGCCGGGGCCGGGCGAAGTGCTGGTACGGATCGAAGCGGCGGGCCTTTGCCATTCGGATCTTTCGGTGGTGAACGCCGATCGCCCGCGCCCGCTGCCGATGGCGCTGGGCCATGAAGCGGTGGCACGCGTTGAGATCGCCGGGCCTGGCGCGCGGCTGAAGCCGGGCACGCGCGTGGTGATGGCCTTCCTGCCGGCCTGCGGCCATTGCACCGTCTGCTGGTCCGGCGAGCCCTGGCTGTGCGGCAATGGCGCGGCGGCCAACGGCAAGGGCGAATTGCTGGGCGGCGGCTTCCGCTTGTCGGATTGCGGCCACCCCGTGCACCATCATCTTGGCCTGTCGGCCTTTGCCAGCCACGCCGTGATCGATGAACGCAGCCTGGTTGTGATCGACGACGACATCCCGGCCGAAATCGCCGCGCTGTTCGGTTGCGCCGTGCTCACCGGCGTGGGCGCGGTGTTCAATTCGGCCGAGGTGCGGCCTGGCGAAAGCGTTGCCGTCTGGGGCCTGGGTGGTGTTGGCCTTGCCGCGCTGCTCGGCGCAGTGGCGGCCGGCGCGGAACCGGTGATTGCCATCGATCCGGTGCCGGAAAAGCGCGCGCTGGCTGTGGAGCTCGGCGCCCGCGCGGCGGTCGCGCCCGAAGACGCGGCGCAAGCCTTTGCCAAGCATGGGAGCCCGCGCGTTGCCATCGAAAGCGTGGGCAGCGGCAAGGTGCTGGCGGAAGCCTATCGCACCGCGGCGCGCGGTGGCCGCATCGTCACCGTGGGTCTGCCCAACCCGGCCGATCCCTTCACCATCCCGGCGGTGAGCCTGGTGGCAGAGGCCAAGACCATCATCGGCAGCTACATGGGATCGGCGGTGCCGGCGCGTGATATCCCGCGCTACATCGCCCTGTGGCGGGCCGGGCGCCTGCCGGTGGAACGGCTGCTGTCCGGGGTGCGACCGATGGCCGAGATCAACGAGGCGCTCGATGCGCTGGCCAGTGGGCAGGCCATCCGTCAGATCCTCATTCCCTGATGCTGCCGGCAGGCTGGTGGCCGGTCATCGGCGGCAGTTTGGGCCTGCTGCTGGGCAGCTTCATCGCGTTGGTGACGGCGCGCTGGCCGCAGGGGGAAACCATCCTGGGCCGCTCGCGCTGCGACCGGTGTGGGGCCACACTGGGTGTGATGGAACTGGTGCCGCTGGTTTCTGCCCTGATGCAGCGCGGGCGTTGCCGGCAGTGCGGGCAAGCGATTGCCGCCCGGCACTGGCAGATCGAAGTCGCCGCTGCCGTGATCGGGGCTGGGCTGCTTTGGGCCACCCCATCGCCCGAAGGCCTGCTGTTCGCGTTGGCCGGCTGGTGGCTGCTGGCGCTGCTGATCCTGGACGCCGAGCACCAGTGGCTGCCCGATGCGCTCACTCTGCCGCTGATCCTGTTCGCGCTGCTGCTGCCGGGGCTTCCCCTGGAACAGCGGCTGTGGGGTGCCGGGTTGGGCTTTGCCGGGCTGTGGCTGGTGGGCTTTGCCTATAAGCGGCTGCGTGGGCGCGACGGGCTGGGCGGCGGTGATTCCAAGCTGCTGGCCGGGCTGGGGGCGCTGCTGGGCGGCTGGAGCCTGCCGTTCCTGATCACCGGCGCGGCCGCACTGGGCCTGGCGCTGGCCGGCTGGGATCATTTTCGCGGGCGCGATGTGAACGCCATGACCCGGCTGCCGTTCGGCGCCCTGCTGGCGGGCGTGGCGCTGATTCTGCTATGGCTGGGGCCCGATTGGCTGGAGATGGTTCGATGACCCGGTTCGCCGGCGCCCAGAAAGTGCCCGACAAGCGCGTGGAAATGCATATCCGCAAGGGCTTCCTGTCGGCGGCGGATTGCGCCGGGCTGGTCAGCCTGATCGATGTGCATCGCCGGCCGTCCACCATCACCGATGCCTATGGCGCGGGCAGCGATTTTCGCACCAGTGAAACCGCCGATCTGCCACCCAATGATCCGCTGGTGGGCCGAATCTATCGCCAGCTGGCAGATTATGCCGGGCTCAACATCGCCCATGCCGAATCGCTGCAGGGCCAGCGTTATGCGGTGGGCCAGCAGTTCCAGATGCACACCGATTATTTCGAACCGACCGGCCTGGATTTCTTCCCGCACACGGCTGATGGCGGCCAGCGCACCTGGACGGTGATGGTCTATCTGAATGAACCCAAGGCCGGCGGCGCGACGCGGTTCCAGCATCTGAACAAGACCATCCAGCCCGAAACCGGCAAGCTGGTGGCCTGGTGCAACCGCCTGCCCGATGGCGGCGTGAACAGCGCCACCCTGCATGCCGGCATGCCGGTGCGGGCCGGCACCAAATATATCATCACGGCCTGGTTCCGCGATCAGCCCCGCCGTCATCCGGCGGTTATCTAGAAGACGACCGCTATCCAGTGATGACCTGACACGAAAAGGCCGCCGGCGCTGTGGACGCCGGCGGCCGTATCGGGGGCAACTCAACTCAGAACTTGGCCGAAACGCTGGCCTGGAAAGTGCGACCCAGTACATAGGTGTTGGTATCGATGCGGCTGGCGTTCAGGCGCTGGAATTCCTGATAACGGGTGTTGGTCAGGTTGCGGCCTTCCAGCTTCACTTCCAGTTCGGTGCCCATCAGCTTGATGCCCTGGCGCACCACCACATCGAGGCGGATACCGGGCTTTTCGACCAGATCGGGCTGGCCCGACGGGCCGCGGAAGGCGACGCGATTGCTGGCATAGTTCAGCAGGATGGTCTGTTCCGACAGGCCTTCATCATCCTGGAAGCCGAACGACAGGTTGGCAACATGATCGGACTGGCCGGTGAGCGGCAGGCCGCTCTTGAAGATGTCGGTGGCCGGCACGACTGCACCCGAGAGCGGGAAGCGGGTGGTGTCACCCGCCTTCACGCGCAGTTCGGAGTTGGTCCAGGTGTAGTTGGCCGAGATGAAGAAGCGGCGGGTGGCAAAGAGATCACCCCAGCCCGACAGGTCGAAATATTTCTGGGCTTCGATTTCCGCACCATAAAGTCGGGCGTTCGGCACGTTGGCAAACGTCGTCTGGAAGGTGCCGCCCTGCACGAAGGCGATGGCGTCGATCGGCTGATCGATATCCTTGAAGAAGCCGCCCACGGCCAGCCGTTCGTCACGGCCGAAATACCATTCATAGCGGGCTTCGACGTTGATCAGCTGCGAATTGGTCAGGAACTGGTTGCCGAAGCTCAGGCGATCGCTTTCGGTGTCGAAATAGGGCTGCGGCGCCAGTTCTCGGAACTGCGGACGCGCGATGGTCTTCGACGCGGCAAAGCGCAGCTGCATGTCTTCAGCGAAGTTCCAGGTGACGGTCAGCGCCGGCAGCCAGTAATCCTCGTTGATGTTGGTGGGGGTGTTGAAGGCCGAACCGGGGTTGGCGTTGAACACGTCAGCCGGCGTCACGTTCTGCTTGCCGGATTCATAGCGCACGCCGGCCACCAGCTGAACGCCATCGGTCGGTTCGATCTCGATCTGGCCATAGCCGGCATTCACGGTCAGGCCGGCATCATAGCGCGGCGCCACCGTGGAGATGGTGTTGAGGATGATGCCGTAGGTATAGACATTGTAGTCCGACAGCAGGAAATCCGGGCGCTGCTGGGTAACAGCGCCGGGCAGGGCCGCGTTGGACTGATAGCGATAATCGAAGCGTTCCGACACGCGATCGGCCATGCTGTAGGCATAGCCGGCGGTGAGCTTGATCGGGAACGGGCCGCCGCGGATCTTGTAGCCCAGGTCAAGGCCGCCGCCCCACACGTCTTCGTTCAGGCGGCTGAAGGCAACCAGGCTGGATTGGCCCGGCGAACGCAGATCGTTCACATAATCCTTGAACTGCGCCGAGAAGGCATAGTTGTTGAACCGCTCATACGGGGCGAGACGCTTGGAGTTGGCATAGGTGCCGCGCAGATCGACGGTGAGATCGTCGAACTTGAATTCGCCCACGAACTGCGTGTCGATCAACTGGCGGCGGAACTGCGCGGTGGCGTTGCGTTGCAGCAGCACGTCGCGGCCAACGTTGATATCGTCGGTGCCGACCTGGATGCGGGCTTCCTTGATGGTGTCGTTCACGTAGACGTTGGCGAAACGGATCTTGTGATCGCCGAATTCGGCGCCAATGCTGAACAGGCCGTTGACAACGCTGCGGAATTCCGTGGCTGCGAAGTCGAAATCCTGATCCGGGTTGAGCTGCAGCGTGCCGCCCTGGCCCACTGCGGCGCCGCCCGAAAGCTGCTGCTTGCCGGCCTTGGTCTGCCAGTCGTTGGACAGGCCGGCGGCAAACACGAAACCGATGCGCGCGTCACCCACATCCCAGGCGCGGCCGCCCGACATGTTGCCGCTCCAGTTCACCGGGATATTGTCGTTGCGGAAGATGACGTTGGTTTCGGCATTGGCCAGAGTGGCGGTAATGTCCTGCAACTGGCGCAGCGAGAAATTGCCGCCCACGGCCAGCGCCTTGCCAGCGTCCTGGCTGGCCTGAATGCCGGTGGGCAGACGGCGGGTGCCGTCGTCATAGCCGGTCCAGTCCTTGCGGCCGCCCGCATAGACATAACCGAGCTGGCCGGTGGTGGCGGTGTTGGCACCGATGCTGCCGCCCACCGTGAAAAAGGCTTCCTTGGGCACGGCGCGGGTGGTCAGGTTGATGACGCCGCCGCCGAACTCGCCGGGGAAATTGGCTGAATAGCTTTTCTGGACGACCGAGGAGGCTAGCACCGAGGTCGGGAACAGATCGAGCGGCACCACGCGGCGCAGCGGATCCGGCGACGGGATCGGCAGGCCGTTCAGCAGCGCCAGCGAGTAACGCTCACCCAGGCCGCGGACATAGACATAACGGCCGCCCACCACCGACAGGCCGGTGACACGCTTCAGCGCGCCGGCAATATCGCCTTCGCCCGAACGCGCGATATCGGCCTGGCTCAGCACCGAGACGACTTCACGGCTCAGTCGCACCGTGTTGGGGATGCGCCGGCCGATGACGACGATCTCGCTGCCGCCGCCACCGGGGACGGAGATGTCCACCGGTTCTTCTTCGGGCGGCGCTTCGGAAGCCGGGGCGGGTTCGGGTGCCGGCGGGGTCGCCGGCTGGGCCCAGGCAGGGGTCGCGAACGCCACCATCATGGTGGTCGAGAGCAGGAGTGGCAGCTTGTTGGTCATTATCTTGTCCCCGGTTGAAGTGCGGCGGCCGGCAGCAGCGAGTATCGCGCCACCGGCCCCAGCACTTCCTGGATCGGCCCTTTACTGGATCGGCGCGGGTGCTGCGGTGCAGGCAGTGGCACCGGTACCAACGCCGCAGGTCCAGCCGGCGTACCATGTGTCGGCAGCATTGCGGAACGCACCGACGAAGGTGGTTTCGTCGAAGAAAGTGCCGGTGCCGGTGAAGGCCGTGCGCGGGTTGGTGGCAACCGCGCCGGTTTCGAAGCTGCCTGGCAAGAAGATATCGGTCAGGGTCAGCGTCACCGTCGGCAGCAGGTTGTTGTTACCGGTGATGATCGGCGTGATGCTGGCCAGCGGCACGTCGCTTTCGTCGCGGGCAGCGCCGGAGCAGCCGAAGATAACCGAGCGGAAGATCGGTGCGCCGGCTTCATCGGTCGGCGCATCGGCAGCGGCCACGGTCTGGGCGCCGTCGATGTCGAGGCACAGGCCGGTGGCCGTGGTATTGCGGATGATGCCGTTTGCCAGGCCGAAATCGGTGCCGCCGCGGATCAACAGGCTGTCGGGCGTGCGGTTGCCGATGAAGGTGAAGTTGGCAATGCGCGGGTTGGAACGCGGGGTGCGGGTTTCGTTGCCGGAAGTTTCGGCTTCGATCACGCGGTCACCGCCGTTCGTGCGCTGCACGACCAGCGCATATTGGATCAGGCCCTTGAAGCCGAGATCGGTATCGATCGAGTCATCGTCCGCACCCGTGATCACGATGCGCTTGTGGTTCACGCGGCCACCGAACCATTCGATGCCATCGTCCGAGCTGTTGTGGACCTGGATGAAGTTGGCGGTGGTGCCGCTGCCGACGCCGCCAAAGGTGATGCCGTTCAATTCGTTGCCGGGGCTGACTTCAAAGCCCGGGTAGCGCACCTGGACATAGGCCAGGCGGCCCGAGTTGTCAGCCGGGCTGCCGCCGCCGTAGAAGGCGCCGGTGAGGCCTTCAACCGCCGACTGGCAGTTGACGGTGCCCGGGGTGGCGCCAGCGCCAACGCAGGTGTGGATCGGCGCGCGGCCGAGCAACACGATGCCGCCCCACTGGCCGATCGAGCTGTCGTTCACGCCGCCTTCCATGTTGGAACGGCTGGTGAAGACGATCGGGCGGGTGGCAGTACCTTCCGCGAAGATCTGCGAACCGCGGTTGATCACCAGCGCATCAGCGCCGGAGGAGCCGAAGACGACCACACCCGGATCGATGGTCAGGATGCCCTGCTGGCCGCCAGCGGCCGGCGCACCCGGATCAGCGCCCAGATCGATACCGACGTTGACGCGGCCGGACAGCGAGTAAACCACGCCGCGGATGTTGGCCAAGGTGAGCCCGCCGGTGATGGTGCCGGAAATCTGGCAATTGCGCAGGTTGTTGATCACGCCAACGTTGGTGGTGCCGGTGGGGCAGCTGTCGGCAGGGCCGGTCGGGGTGGGCGTCGGGGTCGGCGCGGGAGCCGGTGCCGGCGCCGGGGCGGGCGGCGGCGTCACGATGGCGCCTTCGCCGGGCGAGGCGATGTTTTTCGCGCCATCGCAGGCCGCCAGCGTGAGGGCCGAACCGATCATGAGGAGCGTGCGAAGGCGGATATTGCTTGAGCGGATCATGGGGTCACCCCTGTTGGCCGTGTGGTTTGAACAAACTGGGGTGCGCCTTGTGGCCGATCACGCCCCCGCGTTGAGGTGGGCTTTAGGCGTGATTCGTGGCGGCGCGGTTACGGGGGTGTTGCGATCGGGTGACGGATGAGTGGCAGTTCAGTGACGCGCCGGTTGCAGTTTCATGACAGCGCGGACCGTCCCGGTCAGGGATTGACCACCGCTTCCCGGCGGGCATTGCCGCGTTGATAGACGATCTGCAGGCGGCCATTGGCGGCCAGTTCCTGCGGCAGCTCCATGATCTTCTCTTCGGAAATCAGCTCTGCCCCGTTGGCCGACAGCAGCACATCGCCGGGCTTCAGGCCAGCCCGCCCCAGCGCTGGCAGGCCGGCCACGCTGTCCAGCCGCCAGCCCACCATGCGGCCTTGTTCGCGCAGCGGAGATAGCGCCAGCCGCCACGGCGTCGGATCGCCGCCGGGCGGTGCAGCCGGCCCTGCCATGGCTGGCGCTGCATCGGCAAAGGCCAGCACCATTTCGCCGGAAGGCCCGGCCAGGATGGCGCGACCCGGCTCCACGCGCAGCAGCTTCACGCCGCCGGGCAGGGCGCGGCCGGGGCGCAGCAGATATTGCTTCCCGCCGGCCACCACGATGGCCATGCCGCCATCCGGCCCGGCGCGCAGGCCGGCGAGTGCCAGATCGGTGGGTGCAGAGACAGCGGCAGCAACAGGCGGCGGCGGTGCAGCTGCGATTGGCGCTGGTGGCGGCGGCGGCGCAGGCGAAGGCGCTGTGTCATCACCGCCGCCGCGCAGCGCCCACACCAGCCCGGCCGACAGGGCCAGGCCGCCGCCGATGGCCAGCGCCCATTCCTTCGGCGTATTTGTACGCCCTGCAGGCTTCACTGCGGACAACCGGCGAGGCCCGCCACCGGCAGCACCAGGGCGCTGCCATCAGCTTCGGTGATGGTCAGGCTGCCATCGCGCACCACGGCGCCGCCGGCCGTGGCGGGCAGGATGGTCAACCGCACCTCGAAACTGCGGCTGGCGGAACGGAACCGACTGATTGGCGCAAAGCCCATCACCTCGTCACCCTCACGCGCCTCGGCCGGCAGATCGGTGGAGCGGCCATCGATGATGGCGCGCAGCATCGGCGGCGTGCGGCCCAGCATGGCGATGCGCTTGCCACTGGCCCTGTCCCACAGGAACAGCGCGCATTGGCCGGGTTCCAGCACCTGTTGCGGCAGTTCGGCAAAGGGTGGCGGCAGAGCAGGGGGTGTGGTTGCCATTTGCAGCGCGATAAGGGCCGTGATGATCATGCGCCGCTATCCTCTTTGACCAATGCTCCGCCTTCGCTGCGGAAGCCGGCGGCGGTCAGCGCTGCAGCCTCGCCCACGCCGGCGCCGGAAACCGCCAGCCGCGCCGTCCAGCGGCCTGCCGTGACCGCCACATCGAGCCGCACGCGGCCATCGCCGCTGGCCAGGGGAAGTAGCAGGGCTGCCCCGTCACAGCGCGGCGCGCCGGTCAGGCTGCGTTGGCCAGCCAGCGGCAATGCCAGATCGGCGGTCACCTGCCCGCCAGCCGCTTCACAGCGCCCGGCCCCGTCTAGCGTCGCCATCACATCAGTCAGGGAAATGCCGGCCAGCGGCAGGCCGGGCAGCGGGCTGCCGTTCAACCGGCCATTCAGGCCCGCCACGCCACCCGCCGTGAAGCTGCGCCAGATCTGGCCATTCAGATTGCCCTGCACCTGCCAGCTGATCCGGCCCTTGACGAACGCGCCCGGCTGCAAGGCCAGCGCCACATCTCCCAGCTGCATCCGGCCCAGCGCTGCGCCGGTCAGTTGGGCTTGCCAAACGCTGCCGCTTGCCGAGGTCGCGGCCAGTGGCGGTGCCGGCAGCAGCAGCAGCGCCGGGGCCAGCGCCACCAGCCCGATCACCAAGCCAAGGCTTGTCGCCAGCACCCGCATCACTGCGCGCTCCGTACCAGCAGCCGTGCCCGCACCGATTGGTCCGGGTTGCGGGTGGCTTCCAGTTGCTCGATCACCAGGCCATCGTTCTGCTCCAGCGCTGTCGCCCAGCCGATCAGCAGGCGGCCGTTGATGGCGGCGATCTCAAGGCTCGCCTGGCCCGGCCCCTGCGCTTCCAGCTTTGCGGGTTGCAAGCCAGCTTCGGCCAGACGGCGGTTCAGCACGTCGATCACGGCGGCCGGGTTGGCGGCAGGGCGGGCCTTGATGGCGGCGGCCAGCGCCTGACCTTGGGCAAGGCGGGTGACGGCAGCGCCGGCCTCGGCCTGTGCGACGGTGCGCGCGGCGGCCAGCGGGCGCACCAGCAGCAGCCAGAACAGCAGCGCGGCCAGCAGCACCAGCATCAGGCCGACAAGCACGCGCTCGCGGCCCGTGCGCTGCGCCCACCACGGAGAGAACATCGCCATCATCGCGCCCGCACCGTCACTTCGCTGATACTGCCATCGGCGGTGGCACGGGTGGTGCCAGTGTTCGCAGAAAGACTTGCGGCCCCCAGCGCATCGGCCAACGCCTGTGCTTCACCACCGCCGCCGGCCACACCGGCAACCAGCCCCCCGGTCGGGGTGTAGCTGAGGCTGGCCAGCCCCGCCCCCGGCCGTGCACTCAGCGCCTGCACCACGGGCCCGGCCAGTGCCGCCAGGCCGCCGGCCGCACCACGTTGCTGCGCCTGCGCCTGCAAGGCCGCAAACGCGCTGGTGCCGTCGGTTGCGCCCGGCGCCAGCGCCAGCAGTTCCGCATCGGCCGCGCTGGCGGCGCTGCGGGCACGGAGCAGGGCGGCCAGATCTCCGCCCAGCCACAGCCCGGCAATGGCGGCAGCAATGAGAGCGAGGCGCTTCAATTGCCGGCGATCGGGCTGCCAGCGCGTGACCGGTGCATAATCGCCCGACAGCAGATCAAGCGGCAGCACATCGGGCAGGGCCGGCTGGGCCAGGGTCGTGGTGTCGGTTCCGATGATGGCGGCGGCCAGGTCTGCCTCGGCGGCAAAGGCGGCACTGGTGCTGCGGGCCAGCACGCGCGGTCCGTCCTGCGCCACCGCCCAGCCGCTGGCTGGCGCCGGCAGCAGAAACGGATCGGGAATGATCGCGGTGGGCTTCCAGCCGGCGCGCGCAGCTTCGGCCAGCCAGCCGGCCATCTGTTCGCGTGCCACCACGGCAACGGGGCGCAGGCCGCTGCCCGGTGCGACGGCGATATGGGGATCAGCCTCGGCCAGGCGATCAGCCAGCGCCATCCGCGCGGCGGCGGCGGCCTGGGCGGGCGCCAGATCGGGCAGATCGAGCCAGTGCAGCGCCACCGCTTCGCCGGGCACGGCCAGCACCAGCGGCGATCCATCGGGGGCCGGCCAGCCTGAGCCGCCCGTGCCGTCGCTGCGCTGCCAGCGCACGCGGGGGACGAGTGTGACCAGCACTGATTTTGGCATCATGCCTCCTCTCCCCAACGGCGCAGCAGCATCTTCGCGGGCGCCGTGGCGGCATCAATCAGGCCGGTCTGCGCCAGGGTGACGCCATCCAAACTGGTCGTCATGCGATACGCCACGAAGCGATCGCGCATATCGGGCTGGCGCAGCGCATCGGCGGCCTCACTGTGCCCGGCCAACAGTGGCTGCGCCCAAAAGCTCGCCGTGTCGCGCCAGCCACCGGCCGGGCGGGCGGCGATCACATCGCGTGCGGTGGCCAGCGGCACGCCCGTGATGGCGGCCAGCACCGGGGCATCGGCGGGCGTGAGGCTGTTGATGTTGGGGCGGGACAGTTCGGCTTCCGGCAGCGCGCACAGATGTGGGGCGGCGCGGGCGAAGATCGCGGGCGTCACCCCGGCCACCGCGCGCCACTCGCTGGTTTCGGCCAGCAGGGTGCCTGCGGTGCGATAGGGCGTGGCGGCGCGGGCATAGGCCGGGTCTTCGGCGCCGCCGCTTCCGGGCTGTTGATCAACATCCACCCAGTCGGCCGTGGCCGCCGCGATGCGCAGGCTTTCCGCTTGCGGCACATCGAGCAGGGTGAGCAATCGGGCGAGTTGCTCGACCCCAAAAGGCCGGGTGAGCGTGCGCCCCGGCGGCCCCACGGCGACGCTGTTGAGGTTGAAGCAATTGCCGCCGGGGCTGAGCATCACCGTGGCCGCACCGGCCGGGGTGGGCAAGGCAAAGGCGCGTTCCGGCAATTTCGGCAGCGGCAGCCGGGCAAGGATCATCGTCTCGCCGGCCAGGGCCGCGCCGCGCGCAACTTCCAGCCCGGCGCGGGTGGCATCGAGATGGCGCGCCAGCCGCAGCCGATCGAACAGGCTGGTGGACAGCGCCGCCATCACGCCGACCAGCACCAGCACGTTGATCAGGGCCGCGCCCTGTTCACGGGGAGGGATGGGCCGGGTCATGCTGCGCCCCCGGGGGCCAGCGGCACGATCTGGCGGACATGGCCAAGCTGCGGGCCATCAAGGGTGAGTTCGATGGCGCGGGGCAGGGCGCCGGCCTCGCCGCTCCAGCCATCCTGCCAACCCTGCGCCGTCAGCACCCGCAACCGCGCCGCCGTGACGCCCTTGGCCAGTACGCTGGCTTGGGTGGCAGCCGGGCCATCAACCATTGCTGCAGAGCGGCGCACCAGCGTGTCGCCCTCGATCACCCACTCCACCCTTTGCAGCGAAGCGCGGGGCTGCCCGCCCGGATTGGCCCAGCCGCGCCGCACCAGTGTGAACAGCGCGCCATTATTGCTGCTGAACGCCGCTTGCGGCCTGCCTTCGCCATCGCGCCACGGCCGCGGCGCGGCCTGCCCGGCATCGGCGGTGAGCAGGGCGCGCAGTCGGGCGAGATCGCCACTTGCCCCCACCAGCGCCTGCGCCTGGCCGCTGGCCTGCACGCTGCCGGCCAGCAACGCCGTGCCGGCCGCCGCCATCAGGCCGAACAGGAACAGGCCGACGAGCAATTCGATGAGGGTGAAGCCGGCCTCTCTCACCGCCCGCTCCACAGCAATTTGTCGGCGGCGATCACCTGGCCGCCGTCGCCGATCACTTCGACACCGATCAAATGGGTGCCGGGATCGGGGCCGGGGCTGATCTGGCGTCGCCATGCCCAGTTGCGGATGCCGGCGCGCTCGCGGCCCTGATCTGCGCCGGGCGGGGTGGCAGACAGCATGGCTTCCAGCGCCTGATTGCGGGCGACGATGGCAGCATATTGCCGGTCAGACAAAGTGGAGGCGCTGGCGAGGCTGACGCCCTGCAGACGGATCAGCGCTACGGCGGCGAGTCCGAAGATGGCGAGTGCCACCATCACCTCGATCAGGCTGAAGCCGGCACTACCGCGCATGAACGTCGCCTGCCGCATCGATGGTCACGCTTGCCGCCGCGTCGCCGCTGGCGATGACGATCCGCGCCGGCGTGGCGAGGCCGGTGGCGTCAAAGCTGATCGGCCCGGCGGATTCGGTCGTAAGGGTCAGCCCGTCCGGCGCCGGCGGTGCGAACGCCGTGCTTTGCCCAGTCAGGATTGCCATGTCGCGCGTGGCGGCGGCCTGCGCTGCCAGCTTCACGGCAGCAGCGCGCACCCGGTCGTCAGGGCCGGGCAGGGTGAGGACGAGCGCCGCGCTGGTGATGCCGATGATGGCCATCACCACCACCAGTTCCACCAGCGTGAAGCCGGCTTCAGAGGTTCCAGTTGCCGATGTCATCGGCCTCCCCTCCTGGCCCGGTCAGGCCATCCGGGCCCATCGACCACACGTCGAACGGGCCATGTGCGCCTGGGCTGGCATATTGATAGGGCTTGCCCCACGGATCATTGGGCAGCCGCTGCACATAGCCGCCGGGGCGATAGCGTTCCGGTTGCGCCATGTCGGTGGGCGCAGCCTTCAGCGCGGCAATGCCCTGCTGCGTGGTGGGAAACTGCATCGTATCGGCCTTGTAGCTGGTCAGCGCGGTTTCCAGCGTGGCGATATCGGCGCGGGCGCGGGTGATGGCGGCCTTGTCCACATCGGGCAGCACGTTCAGCACCACCACCGTGGTGAGGATGCCGATGATGACGATCACCACCATCATCTCGATCAGGGTGAAGCCCTCTTCGCGTTTGTTGCGCTTCATGGTGTGGCCAGGCTTTCGAGTTGCAATATGGGCAGCAGGATGGAGAGCACGATCACCGCCACCGCGCCGCCCATGAACAGGATGATCGCCGGTTCCAGCAGCGCCAGCGCCGAGCGGGTGAGCGCATCATATTCGCGTTCCAGCGCTTCGGCGCCCTTTTCCAGCATCACGTCCAGCCGCCCGGCGCTTTCGCCGCCCGCCGCCATGGCGACCAGCAGCGGCGGCAGGATGGCAGCGCGGCGCATGGCGGCGGTGAGGCTTGCGCCTTCGCTGATATCATCGGCCATCTGCGCGACGCGGGCGCGGATCTCGCGGTTGCCGATGGTGGGCAGGGTGAGTTTCAGGCCATCGACCAGCGGCAGCCGGCTCGCCACCATCATCGCCAGCGTGCGCGCCAGCCGGGCGGCCTGCCAATCGCGCAGCAGGCGGCCCACCACCGGAAGGCCGAGCAGCCAGGCATCGAAGCGGCGGCGCAGCGCTTCATCCTTCAGTGCGCGGGCGGCCAGCACACCGCCGCCAGCACCGAGCAGCAGGATCACCCACCAGCCGGCGGCCAGCGCGTGGGAGAGCGCCATGACGATACGGGTGAGCAGCGGCAGCGTCTGGCCGATATCGGCAAATTGTTCAGCGATCCGCGGCACCACGAAGATCATCAGTGCCGCCACCGCCAGCGTGGCCACGGCTGCGAGCGCCGCCGGATAGGCCAGCGCCGCCTGCACGCGGCCCTTCATCTCGGCCTGGCGATCGAGCAGCGCCGCCAGCCGCTCCAGCACCTGCGGCAGCGTGCCGGCGCCTTCGCCGGCGGCCACCATGGCGCGATACAATGGCGGGAAACTGGCGCCTTCCAGTGCCATCGCGTCCGACAGGCGGCGGCCTTCGATCACGGCGCCATGCACATTGGTGAGCACGGCGCGGGCCTTGTCGCCCTCCGTCTGCTTGACGATGGTGCGCAGCGCTTCTTCCAGCGGTGTTACGCTGGCCAACGTCGCCAACTGGCGGGTGAACAGGCCGAGCGCATTGGGTTTCAGCCGGGCACTGCCGGTGGCCAACGTGGGCTCGTTGGCGGTGGCCGCTTCCAGCTTGGTCGCAAACAGCCGCTTGTCGAGCAGATCGGCGCGCGCTGCTTCGCTGCTCGGCGCGCTGATGCGGCCGGCGCGCGGTTTGCCTTCGATATCGAGCGCTTCGTAGCGAAACTCAGCCATCGGCCGGCTCCGGTTCGGCGGTCCCCATCACGCGCAGGGCTTCGGCGGGCGATGTGAGGCCGTCGATCACGGCTTGCGCGGCAATCGCCGGCAATCCGGGACTGCCCGCAGCGGCGGCGAGATCCGCGGCGGTCGCGCCTTCGTTGATGCGGGCGGCCAGCGCGTCGGTCATGCGAATGATGTCATACAGGCCAACGCGGCCTTGATAGCCGGTGTGGTTGCAGGAATCGCAGCCCGGCGCGGCCCACACCGGCGTTCCCGCCGCGATGCCCAGCGCCGCGGCCGTGCCGGCATCGGCCGGGTGCGCCATGCGGCAAGCGGGGCACAGCCGGCGCACCAGCCGCTGCGCCACCACGGCGCGCAGCGTGGCGGCAAGCAGGAACGGCTCAACACCGAAATCGCGCAGCCGGGTAATGGCGCTGGCGGCATCATTGGTGTGCAGCGACGACAGCACGAGGTGGCCCGTCAATGCCGCCTGCACGGCAATGCTGGCGGTTTCGGCGTCGCGGATTTCACCGACCATCACCACGTCTGGATCCTGCCGCAAGATGGCGCGCAAACCGGCGGCAAAGCTGAGGCCGACCTTGGGGTTCACCTGGGTCTGGCCGAGGCCATCGACAGCATATTCCACCGGGTCTTCCACCGTCAGGATGTTGCGGCTGCCATCGTTGAGCAATTTCAGCCCGGCATAGAGCGTCGTCGTCTTGCCGCTGCCCGTCGGCCCCGTCACCAGCACCAGGCCATTGGCTTCCGCCAGACCCGCACGGAAGGCACGTTCGGCGGCAGCTGGCATGCCCAGTGCGGCCAGATCGATGCCGGCATTTTCCTTGTCGAGCAGGCGCAGCACCACGCGCTCGCCACCGCGCGCGGGGAGGGTGGAGACGCGCACATCGAGCCGCTTGCCGCCCAGCGCCAGATCCATGCGGCCATCCTGCGGCAGGCGCCGTTCGGCAATGTCCAGCCGCGCCATCACCTTGATCCGGCTGACCAGCACCGGCGCGACACCGGGGGGCAGGCGGTGCATCTCCTTCAGTTCGCCATCGGCGCGCATCCGCACCACCAGCGCGCTTTCGAACGGCTCGATGTGAATGTCAGACGCTTTCAGGCGGGCGGCCTCGGCAATCAGCCCGTTGATCAGGCGGATGGCCGGCGCTTCGTCGTCGCTGGCCAGCAAATCCTCGGCCGAGGGCAGATCATCGCCAAAGCCGGTCAGTTCATCGGCCTCTCCAGCATAGGACGAACGGGCATAATGATCCTGCAGCAGGCGATCGAAGGCGGCATCGTCCACCTCGCGCAGCGCCAGCGGCCGGCCGGCGATGCGGCGCACTTCGGCCAGCGCTTGGGGCTGGCTGCCCTTGCGGCGCGCCACCTCCGCCACGTCACCCAGTGCGGTGACGATCACCCCTTGCGCCTTGGCAAAGGCATAAGAGAGGGCGGGCTGGCTCATGGTTTGGGCGGGGCAGGTGGAGCAGCAGCAGCGGGCGCGCCCGGAATCGGAGCCTTCAGATAATCGCGCACCAGTGCATCGATACTGGGATCAGCCGTGGCTTCGCGGCGGGCCTGTTCGGCACGGACATATTGATAACGCTCGCCGGTCAGCCTGGCGGCGTCCTCGGCATTGCGGATGATGGTCGGGCGGATGAACACCATCAGGTTGGTCTTGGTGCGGTCGCGCGATCGGGAGCGGAACAAATTGCCGAGGAAGGGAATGTCGCCCAGCAGCGGCACCTTCTCAATGGCGCGGCGCTCATTCTCGTCGATCAGGCCGCCCAGCGCGATGATCTGGCCGTCGTCCACCGTCACCGTGGTGTTGATCTCGCGCTTGTTGAGGATGATGTCCGGAATATTCTGGGTTACGATGGAGGTGGCGATGCTGCTCACCTCCTGCCGCAAGGTCAGCTTGATGGTGCCCCCGGCGTTGATCTGCGGCCGAACATCCAGTGCGATGCCGATGTCCTGGCGCTGTACCGTGCGGAAGGCGTTGTCGAAATTGTTGGACAGCGCCTGCCCGGTGGCGAGCGGCACATTCTGGCCAACAAGGATGCGGGCCTGTGCGTTGTCGAGCGTCATCACCGACGGGGTGGAGAGCACATTGGATGCGGTATCGGCCTTCACGGCGTTGACCACGAAGCCGAACACCGCGTTGCTGCCCAGATTGCCGCCAAAGCCGAACTGGCCGCCATTGGCATTGAGCAGGCTGTTCACCGCGGCATTGCGCAAGGCAACCGTGGTGGAATTGTCCTGGCCATAGCGCTTTTCGGCCGCAATCGCGCCGGCCACGGCCAGAAGATTGGGCGCCGCGTTGGAGTAGTTGGTGACGGAAAAGGGGATGTTGCTGCCCCCGGTGCCGGACAGCAGGAACTGCACGCCCAACCGCTGGGCGGCGACATCGCTGATCTCCACGATGATGGCTTCCACCAGCACCTGCTCGCGGCGCACATCCAGTTGGCGGATCACTTCGCCCAAACGGCGCTGCACATCGGCGGGCGCGGCGATGACAATGGCGTTGGCGCCTTCATAACGGGCGATCACGGCCTGCCCGCGACCGATGCTGGCACCGGGCACGAAGCCGCTGGTGCCCAGTGAGCCACCGCTCGGCGGCGCCTGCAACGGCGCGCTGGCGGCGGGTTGCTGGCCCTGTGTGGCGGCATTGGCGTTGCCGAAGGCGCTTTGCGTCGGCTGCGTCTGCGGCGCGGACTGGCTTGCGGGGCTGACCGGCTGGCCGACCAGTTGCTGCAGCACCGGCACCAGCTTTTCGGCGTCGGCGTGATTGAGGAAGAACACCCGCACGTCGCTGCCGGCGGCGGCCGCCTGATCGAGATCGGCCACGGTGCGGGCCAGCTTGTTGAGTGTCGCCGGATCGCCGCGCAGCACCAGGCTGTTGCTGGCATCAACCGGGGCCACCTGCCAGCCACGCCCTTCGGCGCTGCCTTGCGCGACCTGGGCCAGCGACGTGGCAATCTCGCGCGCGCCGGCGTGCTTCAGGGGGATCACGCGCACGGCGGCGCGGTCCTGATCGATCTGGCGGGCAAGCTGGCGCACGCGGGCGACATTGTCGGCATAATCGGCCACGATCACCGCATTGCCGGCGCGATTGGCGGTCACCTGGCCTTCGCGGGACACCAGCGGGCGCAGCGATTCGATGGCAGAGGCGGCATCAATGAAATTGAGATTGAGCACGGCGGTTTCGAACCGGTCGCGGCCCTGGCCGGCGCTGGGCTGGGTCGCGGCCCCGTCAGCCGGTGCCACGCGAAACGCACCACCGGCAGCTGGGGTGACAACGAGGCCGTTGGCGCGCAGGGTGGAGAGGAACAATTCGAAATAGCCAGCCTGATCGAGTGGCCGTTCGGACACGACCGAGACTTTGCCCTGCACGCGCGGATCGATGATGAAGGTGCGGCCCGTCGCACGCGACACATCCTGGATGAAGGCACGCACATCGGCATCGCGCAGATTGACTGTCTGCTTCGCCAACAGCGGGCTGGCGACAAGCAAAAGGGCCATCAGGGCAGGGGTGAATTTTCGCGTCATTTCCGGTCCTGCCGGGGCGGCGCGGCATTCGCTGCGCTGCCCGATTGATCGATATAAAGCTGCTCGCGCGCGCCGCCGCGATCGAGCGTCACGGATTCAAATTCGACCGCCGCCAGGCGAACGCCGGGCATGATCTCCTCGCCGACGCCCACGCTCTTCTGCTGGCCGTCTGGCGTGGCCAGGATCGCCGATCCCCGGCCCGATGCGGCATCGACGCGCGTGCCGAGCAGCACCAGATCCAGTCCTGAAACCGCGTCGGCTGCTGCCGGGCCGGCCGGGAAGAACGGATCAACCGCCACCACCACCGGCCCCGAAGGCAGCGCCACCGCCGCTGTGCCCAGCGGGCCGGCCGGGGTAAGCGCGGCCCAGATCAGCCGCGCCGCCACCAGGCCCATGATGGCCCAGCCAGCCAGTTCGGCACCGCCCAGCAAACGGGCCGGCCACGGCGGTTTGTCCTCGGTCCGGATCAGCGGCTGCACCCCTCAAAACGCGATTTTCCGCAAGCGTTCGCAGCCTAGCCGGATTCGCTTTATGTGACAGCCCCTATCGGCTGCGTGTGACGGTTGGGTTACAGCCGCGTGACAGCAATTGGCTTCACTTGGGCGGCTGCAGCAGGTTGTGACGACGCAGCACGGCCTGCAACTGGTCGTGCGGGAGCGCCGAAACCGTCCACCAATTGGCGCCGGTCATGGTCCTTGCGGCGATCATGGCGTTGATAACGGCTTCCTCCACGCCCTCTATGGTGGCGGTGAACAGCGGATTGATGGCGGCGTTGGGCAGGCGCGCCACGCTGGCCGGCTTGTCGGCGGCTTCGTGCCAGTTGCCATCGTCCACGCCGGCATTGGCGGTGGAAAAGGCGATGAAGATATCGCCCGAACCATCGGCCAGGATCGATCCCAGCCGGCCGAGGCCCGCGGTGCCGCGCCGGGCGAGCCGCTTCAGTTGCTCGGCAGTGAGCGGCGCATCGGTGGCGATGACGATGATGATGGAACCGCGATGTTCTTCGGTAAGGTCATCGGCCAGCGCCAGTTTCTTCGGGTCGCACACGTCGGCATTCCGGCCCCGGCGCTGCTGCGGCTTGGGCAGCAGTTTCGTCACGCACGGCGGCTGCAAATCCATCTCGCGCGCCACGGGGATGCCGGCGATGCGAAGGCCCTGAGCCGAGCCATAGTTGCACTGCACCAGCACGCCCACCGTATAACCGCCTTCCGCAGCGGTCAGCTTGCGTGATGCCGTGCCGGTGCCGCCCTTGAAGCCGTTGCACACCATGCCGGTGCCGCCGCCCATATTGCCTTCCGCCACTGGGCCGGCCTTTGCGGCATCCAGCGCGTCCAGCGTATCCTGCACCGTCACATGCTGCCCGGCCATGTCGTGCAGCGTGGCATCGGCGGTTTCGGCGACCAGCGGATACCAGAAGGCGCCCTTGCGATGGTCGGCCAGCCATTTGAAGGCGGCATCGCGCACCACGCCGACGCTGCCGGTGCCCGTGATCAGGATCGGCGTTTCCAGCACGCCGCCTTCTTCCACCCAGTGCGTGCCGGTCATGTCGCCATTGCCGTTGCCGGCAAAGAAACCGGCGAACACGCCGCGCGCATCGGCTTTTCCGCGCGGGAAGATCGCTGTCACCCCGGTGCGCACCGGGCCTTTCCCGCGCACAAGCTCGCCCTCGCCGGAAATCAGCGTCTTGAAGCCGACCTCGACGCCGGCCACATCGGTGATGGCGTTCAGCGGCCCCGGCGTGCCGTCGAACGGCACCCCCAGATCGCGGGCGCGTGGGCTCGCGGCGCTGGCGCTGCTGGCCAGAATCAGGGCCGTCAGGATCAGATGCTTCATATGGTTTCCCCCGTTGCCGGCAAGGCTAGCCGGAGGCAGCGGCCGGCGCAAATTTGACTTTACGACTTACATCGTTCAAAGCGCCGCTCACAACTCGATGGGCGCGTGATCGGAGCAACCAGCTCCAAGGCCCCACCCCCCCAAGCTTGCTTCCCTTATCACGCGGGTTGCCAGTCAACCCAAACCCGGTTGGCATGGTGCCTTCCGGGCGACTGATATTGCTGGAACAACACAACCATGAATTTCTCTGATCTCGCTCTTGCGGAACCCTTGTCGCGCGCCATTGCCGAAAAGGGCTATGATACCCCCACCCCGATCCAGCAGGCGGCGATCCCGCCGGCGCTGGCCGGCAACGACGTGCTGGGCCTCGCCCAGACCGGCACCGGCAAGACGGCGGCCTTCGCGCTGCCCATCCTCAACCGCCTCGCTGCCAACCCCAAGCATCGCCTGAAACTGTCGACCCGCGTGCTGGTGCTGGCCCCGACCCGCGAACTCGCCGCCCAGATTGCCGCCAGCTTCACCGCCTATGGCCGCTATCTGAAGCTGTCGGTCGCCTGTGTGTTCGGCGGCGTGCCGATCGGCCGCCAGGAACGCGCGCTGTTTCCGGGCGTTGATGTGCTGGTCGCCACCCCGGGCCGCCTGCTCGATCTGGTGATGAAGGGCGCTTGCGACCTTGGTCATGTCGAAATGCTGGTGCTCGATGAATGCGATCAGATGCTTGATCTGGGTTTCGTGCATGATTTGAAGCGCATCACCGGCCTGCTGCCCAAGCAGCGCCAATCCATGCTGTTTTCCGCCACGCTGCCGCCGACCATCGAGGACATGGCGCAGCGTTACCTGAAGAACCCCGTCAAGGTCGCCGTGAAGCCGGCCGCCACTACCGCCGAGCGCGTGGTGCAGACGGTGATCCACGTCTCCCAGCCGGAAAAGCTGGCGTTGCTGGCGCATCTGTTGGTCGAACCCGACGTGGGCAGCGCCATCGTCTTCACTCGCACCAAGCATGGCGCCGATCGCGTCGTGCGCCAGCTTTCGGCGCACAAGATTGCGGCCGAAGCCATCCACGGCAACCGCAGCCAGGCCCAGCGCACCCGCGCGCTCACGGGCTTTCGCACCGGCGAAGTGAAGGTGCTGGTGGCGACCGATATCGCCGCCCGCGGCCTCGACATCCCGGCGGTGAGCCATATCTTCAACTACGAGCTGCCCAACGTGCCGGAACAATATGTGCACCGCATCGGCCGCACCGCGCGTGCCGGCCGCGAAGGCCGCG
Source organism: Sandarakinorhabdus sp. (assembly GCF_032115815.1). Classification (GTDB taxonomy): domain Bacteria; phylum Pseudomonadota; class Alphaproteobacteria; order Sphingomonadales; family Sphingomonadaceae; genus Sandarakinorhabdus. The sequence continues at coordinate 8,538 of NZ_JAUMBI010000150.1, read as the reverse complement.
CCATTGCCCTGTGCGCGCCGGATGAACGCCCGTTCCTGAAGGATATCGAACGCACCATCCGCATGCAGCTCGACCAGCAGGCGCTGCCGGCCAACTTCCGCGACCTGGTGGGGCTGACGGCCAAGCTGATCAAGTCCAGCCCGTCGGCGGCCGATCCGCCGCGTGAAGAGCGTGATTTCAATCGTGGTCCGAATGGCCGTGGTCGCGATCCGCGCGCCGTGGTCCACGCCGATGGCCGCGGGCAACGCAGGGACGGGGGCCGCGAGGGTGGCGGCGGTGGCCGTGACGGTGGCCGCGATGCCGCCCGCGACGGCGCCCGCCGCGAAGGTGGTTTTGGCCGCCCGGCCAATGCGGCGGGCCGCCCCGGTGGCGGCTTTGGTGGCCAGCGCAACAGCGGCCAGCGCCGTTCGCCTGCCGGTCGCTGATCGACGGACATGAAAAAAGCCCCCGCCAGATCACTCTGGCGGGGGCTTTTTCGTTTCAGGCGCTGTGGATCAGGCCACGGTGGCCTTCACGATGCTGCCCGGCGTGCGCGGCGGCTCACCCTTGGGCAGCGCGTCGACAAATTCCATGCCCGACGTCACTTCGCCCCACACCGTGTACTGGCGGTCGAGGAAGCGGGCATCATCGAACACGATGAAGAACTGGCTGTTGGCGCTGTGCGGCGCGCTGGTGCGGGCCATCGAGCAGACGCCGCGCACGTGCGGCACGTCGTTGAATTCGGCCTTCAGATCGGGCAGATCGCTGCCGCCGGTGCCGGTGCCCTTGGGGCAGCCGCCCTGCGCCATGAAGCCGGGGATGACGCGGTGGAACTTGACGCCATTGTAGAAACCCTGGCGCGCCAGCGTTGTGATGCGCTCGACATGGCCGGGGGCCACATCGGGCCGCAGCTTGATGACGACATCGCCGCCGCTGTCGAGCGTGAGGGTAAGGGTGGTCGGCGCGTCGGCCATGGTGTGTCTCCGGTTTGGGGGAAAGTCACCCCCTAGCCGCGAAGCCGCAGCGCCTCAAGTCGTTCCCGCAAGGCCGGCGGAATCGGCGCCGGGCCGGTTTCGGGATCGCGGTGCACCAGCACGCTGTCACACAGCGCAATGCACGCGCCGTCCTGAAACGCCGCCATCGCCACGGTGAAGCTGCTGCTGCCGATGCGGCCGATGGCAAGGGTGACCGTGACGGGCGCCGGATAATTGCCTTCCGCCAGATAATCGATGGCGACATGGCCAACCACAACACTGGAAGGTGATTTCTTGCCCGCCGGCGCGCCGGATCCGAAACGCAGGAAACGCACGCGGGTTTCCTCGAACAGCCGGGCAAACGCCACGTTGTTCAGGTGACCGTTGACGTCCATGTCACCAAAGCGCGTGTCCAGCGTCAGGCTGGTCGCATAGGCGGCCGGGTCGCGTCGGCGGCGGTCATCCCTCATCGCATCTTGTACCGGATCGGCATGGCTTTCAGGCCGGAAACGAAGTTGGCCACCGAAAGTTTCGGTTCGCCGGACAGTTCGATCGCGTCCAGCCGCGGCAGCAATTCGGCAAACAGCGCCCGGATTTCCATGCGGGCAAGATGGAGCCCGAGGCACTGGTGGACGCCATTGCCAAAGGCTGTCTGTGGGTTGTTGGCGCGGTCCACCCGGAAGCTGAACGGGTCTTCGAACACCGCTTCGTCGCGATTGCCGGACCAATAGAACAGCGCAACACCGTCGCCGGCCTTGATCGTCTTGCCGCCCACCACGGTATCTTCGGTGCAGGTGCGCATGAAATGTTTCACTGGCGTCACCCAGCGGATCATCTCTTCCACCGCACTTGGGATCAGCGACGGATCGGCCTTCAGCTTGGCCAACTGGTCCGGGTTCTGCGCCAGTGCCAGCAGCCCGCCCGAGGTGCTGCTGCTGGTGGTATCGTGGCCGGCGGTGACGGAGATGGCATAGTAACTGATCGCTTCCAGCATCCCGATCGGTTCGCCATCGACCGTGCCTTGGGCAATCACGGTGGCGAGATCGTCGCGCGGGTTGGCGCGCCTGTCCTGCATCACCTCACCGAAATAGGCGAAGAACTGCTGCACCAGGGCAAAGATATCCACTTGCGGATTGCCGGTGGCTTCCGGGCCACCCAGGCCTTGCGTGAGGATACGGCTGCGCGCCACCACGTCCGGATCCTGCGGGCCGAAAATCTCCTGCGTCATCTGCAGCATGCGGCCTTCGTCGGCTTCCGGCAGGCCCAGGATCATCATGATCACCCGCAACGGATACCAGAGCGCGACTTCGTTGACGAAATCGCATTGGCCGCCCAGTGAGGCCATGTGATCGACATGCGCCTTGGCGATGGCGGCGATCTGCGGTTCCAGCTTTTTCAAATTCTGCGGCATGAACCATGTGTGGGTGATGCGCCGCAGCTTCATGTGCAGCGGGTCATCCAGATCGACCAGCGTGCGGAACAGATGGGTGTCGCCCGTGGTGTTCTTCACCCACTCCTCGGCCTCGATCGGCGAGATATAGGTGCGTTCCCGGTTGATGAAGCGATCATTGGCCTTGGAAATGGCGACGATGTCGGCATGGCGGGTGATCGACCAGAACGGGCGGAAGCCCGTGGGCTGGGTCCAGTGCACCGGATCATCCCGGCGCAGGGTGGTATAGGCGTCGTGGATGCTTTCATCGGCAAAGGCGGCCGGATTGACCAGCGTGTCGTCGATGGTGTCGCTGTTGAAACCGGGGAAGGGCATGGCGGTCATTGGCTGCGTCCTCTGGCTTGCACGGCGCCGCGCGCGGCTTCGACCTCGGCGGCGGAGACTTTGGCATTGGCCGCGGTGGAGCGTTCCGCTTCCAGCGCCATCGCCTGCCCGAACGGCAGTTCATAGCCGTCATTGATCAGCTTCTTGTACCCACGCGCAAAGCCGGGCGCGATGGTGGCCATGTCGTGCGCCAGCTGGGTGGCGGCGGCGACCAGATCCTCGGCCGATACGACGCGGTTGAGCAGACCCCAGCGTTCCGCCGTGGCGGCATCGAGGAAATTGCCAGACAGCGACAGCTCGCGGGCGCGATACGGCCCTATCAGGCGCGAAAGTTTCTGGCTGAGCCCCCAGCCCGGCATGATGCCAACCCGCGCATGGGTATCGGCAAAGCGGGCATTCTCACTGCCGATCAGCACGTCGCAGGCCAGCGCCACTTCGAAACCGCCGGTGATGGCGACGCCGTTGATGGCACCGATGACGGGCTTGCCTGTCTGTTCGATGGCCTTCACCGGATTGTCGTCAGGGCCTTCCGCGTTGGCCGCACCCAGGCCTTGTTGGCCCAGTTCCTTCAGGTCGAGGCCGGCGGTGAAGGCACGGGTGCCGGCGCCTGTGAGCACGATGGCGCGCACGCCCTCATCGGCTTCCAGTTCGCGGAACACACGGGCCAGATCGCGGCGCAGCGCCTGGCTCAGCGCATTCATCGCCTGCGGCCGGTTCAATGTGACGATAGCAACCGGCCCATCACGGCTGACCAATACGACATCTTCGGACATGCAGCGTCCTCCCTTGAGCGCACATTAGTCCATTGCCGTGCCGGGGCCGCCTGCAATTGGCGATAGGGGGATTATTTGGCGCGCCGCAGGATGATGTAGAACGCCCCGCCGCCGCCATGACGCGGGTGGGCGGCGCGCAAGGACGCCACGTGGGGCCGCAGATCGGGCCGCTCCAGCCAGTGCATGAGTTCGGCGCGGATGCGCGCCGGCCTGTCCGGGCGGCCCTTGCCGGTGACCACCAGGATCACGCGCGTGCCATCATTGGCGAGGATGGCGGATGATAGCGTGGCATGGGCATCAACCACCGTATGGCCGTGCAGATCGATCACCCGATCCGGGCTGAGGCGGCCACGGCTGATCTGCCGGTCCCACGTGCCATCCAGCGGCGCACCGAGAGGGTGCGGCTTGGCCTTGGCAGGCGGCGGCGGTGCCTTGGCGACGGGCCGTGCCGGGTTAGGCTTGGGCGCGGCCTTGGGCGGGATGGGGGCAGGGGCTGCCGGTGCTGCCACAACCGGCATTTCCGGCGCGCGCTTGCCCGGCAGCGGCTTCACGCTGGCGGCCACCCGCGCCCACAAGGCCCGTTCGTGGGCAGACAGGCGGCGCATCAGGGCGTGAGCCGCGCGGCGGCAGCGGCCGGGATCAATAGCAGCAGCCGCGCCGGCGAGGATTGCGCGCCGGCGATGGCGGCGGCTTCGGCACCGGGGCCAAGGAACAGATCGATGCGGTTGGCGCCCTTGATGGCGCCGCCGGTATCCTGCGCCACCATCAGGCGCTGGAAAGGCGTCGCCGGGCCGGTGAGGATGGTTTCCACCAGCAGAGGCGCGCCCAAGGGAATGAACGCCGGGTCGGCCGCAACGCTGACGAACGGCGTCACCGCCGCGCCCATTGCGCCGATCGGGCCTTCGCCCTTCAGTTCGCGGAAGAAGATCTTCGACGGATTGGCGTTGAGCACGGCCGGCGCATCAGACGGGTTGGCGCGCAGCCAGGCGATGATTTCCTTCATGCCGGCCTTGCCGCGCTCCAGCCGACCCTGTTCGATCAGCAGCCGGCCAATGGCGACATAATCGCGGCCGTTCTGGCCATCATAGCCGATGCGCACCACCCGGCCATCGGGCAGGCGCAACCGGCCGCTGCCCTGGATTTCCAGAAAAAATGCCTCATAGGGATCAGCGGCCCAGGCCATTTCCAGCTGCCGGCCCACCAGCGCGCCCGCCGCGATCTGTTCGCGGGTGGCATAGGGCACCAGCCGGGTGCCCTGCACCCGGCCACGCACGGTGCGGCCCTTCAGGCTGGCAGCGAAATCGCCCAACGGCACGTCGATCAGATCGGCTGGGCGGCGGTAGAGCGGCACCTCATATCCCGGCTGGCGGGTCAGGCTGGCGGCGATTTCCGGTTCGTAATAGCCGGTGGCAAAACCCTGTCCGCCGGCCACGGTGATGGCCCGGAACTGGGTTTGGAAAAACGCCTCTTCCTGCCCCGGTGCCACGTTGGCGGCGGCGGTGCAGGCCGGCTGCCAATCCTCAGGCCGGGTCAGGCCCGACAGGTCTTCGCGGCGGGTGAGGCCGGCGCAGGACTTGCGAAATGCGCGAAGTGCAGCAGTGGCCTCGGGCAGGGCGGGCAGATCGATCAGCGCAACCCCGGCGTCAGCGGCACGGGCCACGGTCGGCGGCTTGGGCACTTCAGCCAGCGGTGCGATGCCGGTCGCAGGTGGCGGTGATGTTGCAGGGGTCGCCGGCCGCTGCTGCTTGCCGGCACAGGCGGCCAGCAGCAACAGGCTGGCCAGCGCAATCCACCGGCGCATGGAACGATGGTCAGGCGGTGGGATCGGTGGAGTCGCCCAGCAGATCGGGCGGCATCTGATCATGATCGTCTTCATTGTCGGTGGCGATCAACACCCAGGCCGGATCGGTGCTGCCGGCAAGCCGGCTGAAGGTCCACAGATCACGGGTTTCAATCTCGCCATCGGCGGTGGCGATGCGGGCGGCAAAACCCACGGTCACTTCCACCATCTGGCCAACAACCGTGGCATCGCGCAGGGCAACCGCGCCCAGGCTGGCCAGCTGGTTGGGCAGGCTGCCACCGCCGCGCGCCTCGATGGCGTTCGACAGATTGTGATGCACTTCGTCCGACACCAGGCCGGTCAGGCTCGAAAGATCGCCGGTCCAGAAGGCTTCGAGGATCAAGCCATAGGCGCTGCGCGCGCCGGCCAGAAAACGATCGGGAGCAAAACCGGGATCGGCATCGGCGACGGCTTCCAGCGCCGGCAACAGACCGCGATCGGTGCCGGGCGGCAGCAACAATTGCCCGCGCACGGGGCGTTCAGCTTCGCGGCGCGGCGGCGCGGTCACTTCGGCACTGGGGCGGAACGTGTCACCGATGGGGCGCTCCTGGCCGGTGCGCTTGCCGAGCACGGACACGAGGCGCAGGCCGATGAAAGCGGCCAGCAACGCCAGCAGCACAATCTCGACCCAACCACTGCCTTCGGACATTTATTATCCCCAACCACCGCGCCAAAAACCAACGGACCCGGTGGCCTGAATGAAAACCGCCATCGAAACTGATGGCCAGCTGGTCAAGGACTGCCGTGAAACCGATCATGCCAATGGCACAATGCGGGAATCACCCCAGAATTCGCCCAACTTCACTTCACAATCGGCTTTTATGGTGCTGATTGCAAGGGAATGCGGCATTAACGCCGGCAGGTCAGGCCGCTGGATTGGCGGCCATGGCGGCGGCCAGTTCCTTCACCAGCTTGGCAGCGACCACCGCTGTCATGCCGTTAATGTCCCGCGCCGGGTTCAACTCCACCACGTCACCGCCGATGATCGGCGTGTCGAGATCAGCCAGGATGTTGATGAGTTGGCGCACGGTGAGGCCGCCCGGTTCATGGTGCGATACGCCCGGCGCAAAGGCCGGATCGAGTGCGTCGATATCGATCGAAACATAGAGCGGCCGGTCGAAGCGCGGTCGCCAGGTGTCGCTGAAATGGCGGGCTTCGATGATCTCAACGCCAAAGCGGGTCGCCTGATCGCGGCAATGGCGATTGAGCGTGCGGATGCCGACCTGCACCAGCCGGCGGGCATGGCCACCTTCCATGATGCGCGCGAACGGCGAGGCATGGGAGCGGCGGTTGCCGTCCAGTTCATCATATAGATCGGGGTGGGCATCGAAATGCAATATGTCGAAGGCGCCGTGACGGCGGGCCAGCGTTTCCACCACGGGGAAGCTGATGCTGTGATCGCCACCCAGCGCAATCAGTGGCCCGGGGCAGGCGGCGATGGCGGCGCGGATACGGTCATCATCGCCCGTATCTTCGGATATGGAGACATCGCCGCGATCCGTCAGTTCAAAATCCAGCCCGATCTCGGTTCCGCGTTCGGTGGCGCTGTTGCCGTGCGGGCTGGCCAGCGCGGCACGGATGGCGGCCGGGGCTTGGGCCGGCCCGCGCAGGAAGCTGCTGTGCTGGTCGGTGGGGATGCCGATCAGGCTGATGCTGGTGTTCATGACAAGCCCTGCACAAGAAACTGCCGCCAGAGCAGGGGCCACGGTACGGCCCTGTGCTGGCGGCCAACCCGCGCGATGGGTTGGTGGGCGGCATCGCGCAAACAAAAAATGGTGCGGGCGGCGGGACTCGAACCCGCACTTCCATGGGAAAGCGGATTTTAAGTCCGCTGCGTCTACCGGTTCCGCCACGCCCGCTGGTGCCTGCTCTGCACCGGCGTGGCGTCCGGTGCGGTTCAGCCGTTAAGGCGCTCGCGTAATTCCTTGCCCGGCTTGAAATAGGGCACTTTCTTCGCGTCCACCTTCACGGCGGCACCGGTGCGCGGGTTGCGGCCGGTGCGCGGATCGCGAGCGCGGGTGGAAAAGGCGCCGAAGCCGCGCAGTTCGACGCGCCGGCCATCGGCCAGCGCACCGGTGATCTCATCAAAGATGGTGGCGACGATACGCTCCACATCCTTGATGGTCAGATGCGGATTCTGTTCGGCGACGATGGCAACCAGTTCAGACCTTATCATCTTGGCCTACCTCGTTTGGCGCCACCCCGGCGCATACCCCCCAAAAACAAAGCAATTCTATTGTATTGGCGGGGATGGTCAAGGCGCGCTTGTCAAAAAAGCGCAACCATCGTGCCACAATCTCCTGATCGGGCGCGTGTGGCGGCCTCGCACCAACGAAAAACGCCCCGGCAGATGGTCTGCCGGGGCGCATTTCATCGCTTTTCCGAAAAAGCGCGATCAGTTCTTTTCGGATTCCTCGCGGGCCTTGTTGAAGGCGGCGCCCAGGATGTTGCCCAGCGTCGCGCCCGAGTCGGACGTGCCGTATTGGGCCACGGCTTCCTTCTCTTCGGTGATCTGCAGCGCCTTGATGGACAGCATCGGCTTGCGGCCCTTTTCAAAGCCAACCACCATGGCATCGACCTTCTGGCCGGGCTGGAAACGCTCGGCCTTCTGGTCTTCGCGATCGCGGCTCAGATCATTGCGCTTGATGTAGCAATCCGGGCCATCTTCGCCGATCTTCACATCCAGACCGCCATCGCGGGCAGCGACCACGGTCACCGTCACGATGTCGTTCTTCTTCCAGTCGCCGCCGCTGGTGTTGCGGGTGCCGGTGGCAGCGCCCGTGCCGCCCTGCTCATCAAGCTGCTTGATGCCCAGGCTGATGCGTTCCTTCTCGATGTCCACTTCCAGCACGCGGGCCGAGACGCGCTCGCCCTTGTGGTGGCGCGACAGGGCGCCTTCGCCGGTCATGCCCCAGGCGATGTCGCTCATGTGCACCATGCCGTCCACGTCGCCATCCAGGCCGATGAACAGGCCGAATTCCGTAGCGTTCTTGACTTCGCCTTCCACGATCGTGCCGACCGGGTGGGTTTCAGCGAACACTTCCCACGGATTGCGCTGGGCCTGCTTGAGCCCCAGGCTGATGCGGCGCTTTTCCTCGTCCACTTCGAGAACGATGACTTCGACTTCCTGGCTGGTCGAAACAATCTTGCCGGGGTGGACGTTCTTCTTGACCCACGACATTTCCGAAACGTGCACCA
>NZ_JAUMBI010000149.1:0-25062 GCF_032115815.1 Sandarakinorhabdus sp. | reverse complement strand
CTGCTCCGCTGCGCCCTTCGGGCTCCGCTCCACAGGCCATTGCTTCACCCGCGCCTATGCGCAACAACAACCGCCCGGCTCTAATCCCCGCTGGATGAAATCAGGGGGTCAGGTCACTTCCCGCAGTACGGACTTGCTTTCACCCTGCATGGATTTGGTGACCTGGATGGCACGGGTAATGCTCTCTTCCGTCCGAACCATTTCAGAGAAGAACTTCCTGATCTCAGTCTTCGCTGTAAGCGTGGCTTCACGGCGGGCATCGTTGATTGAGTCCACATCATCGAAGTCTACTGACACAGAGGCGGTAGACAGAATCTTCACGCCCCCTGCCACGTTCTCAATGTTCATGCCGTTCGTATAGGGGTAGTTAGCGCAACCTGCAGCTGAAGCAGCCGAGTGAAGTGAGCATGAGAGAGCTACAAAAATCAGAAATCGACCGGTCATTTCCATGGCTGTATTCCTTTCAAGCTCACGGTTATAGATGACGTTTGAGCAAACCAAGGTGCAGTGCCATCAATTAAAACATAAAGCAGTCGAGGAACTGCGCCAGCTATTGGATAGCCTCCAAGTTCGGACACTCTACCGAAAGGTATAAAGCAGTTCCCGCCATGTCGGTCACTACTCACCGCAAATTCTAAATTTGAGGGCACAGGGTAATCTATGCAGCTTGCAACAGAGAACGAATATATTACTGCCCCTGCGTCATTTTTGAAGTTAATTTCTAATTTTCTGCTATCACTGTTATAGTAAAAATAATAAGCCTCTGAGCCAATATTGTGTCTCTGGTCTATTAATTTCAGTAACAGGTTGCGATTTGAAAGCTTACTAGGATCTGCTAATTTTTCATATTCGATATCATTTACCTCATAACATTTAGGATCCCGTGAGCTAGTATTTGCTAGAAATAATGATATCCGTCCAGATGGGTACTTATCGCAATCAATGACAGATCCGATGGCATTAAGCGCCTCTAAAGAATTTGAAATGTGAGCGCTGTCAATCGTAACAGTTATAGGTATAGCGACTGTTCTTGAGGGAAGTTGCTGTCGTATCTCAGTAAGAAATGAATCGGTACCTTTAGGGACGTCTTTTATGCTGAAAGGCGTTCCTATTTTGTATCGTACTGCTGTACCTGTAGCTATTGGACGGATAATGGCGTCCAAGAATATGTCTTGAGAAGAGTTTGTCCGCTTTTGGTACAATGATGCGTTGATCGCCACCTCTGCGCCGACAGTGCTTGTATCCACGTCGATAGCCTCAAGGAATGCCTTTAGCTCGCTAAGACGTACCGACACCTGAGCCTCGACACGAGTGATTGGTCCTTCCTGCGTGGCATTTAAGATCTTGATGGATGATATAGTTCCCTGAGCATATTCGCTCATTTTGCTGTCGATCCGCCGGGTCTCGCTGCGGATGGCGCCTCGGATCTCGCTAGTCCGTTCAATCGTCGTGTCGCTGCGAACGAACGTGCCGGTAACCTGAGTTAGTGCGTTCTCGGCTGCGTTCTGTAGCGCCGAGCGAGTGTCCTTCCCGAGCCCGGTTACAACGACAGTTCGTGCCTGCTGCTGCGCCAGCGCAGGCGAGGTGATTATTCCAAGCGGATCAGTTGCCGAGATCAGCAGTGCGGCTGCGATTTGGCGCCCAAACTTTGCAACGATCATGAACAGTGGATAATAGTTCCCTTTGCGTTATGTCCACATCAAATGCGTCTAACTTTGTTACATTTTCCGCTAGTTTGAGATGCTTTCCAATGAGCATTTGCGAGCCAGCGGAACGGCGCCAACGCCGCATCTCAGCCCGGACATCTCATCCCGCCAAGCAAGCCAATCATGCGCATGGCTGATCCCAATAAGGGGTCCAGGATCGAATGGCTATGAGCCTACCAGGGTCATGGCAGTGGACTGTAAATGAGCCAAAATGTCCTCGATAAGCCCATATCGATGCTGGACATACGGTTTATCCACCCCAACATTCGCAAACCCTGTAAGACAGCTATATCTCTATAATCTGAATGGGTTGAGCAAAGCAGATTGCCATCTTCGGATCGTGTTCGGATTAAATACACCGATATAACCCATTGATATATCAACACAATACATCGATCTGACTTTTGCCAAGGTTGAAGTCGATAGTTCGAATCTCTTCACCCGCTCCAGTCGTTGCTTGAAAAGGCGGTCCGCCTGGGCCGCCTTTTTCATTGCGGCGCCTCGCCCCGCGACCCATAAAGCCGCCATGCACAGCCACGCCCACAGCCATCCGCTGGGCGGCCATGATCATCATGGCCACGGCCACAGCCATGCGCCGCCGGATTTCGGCCGGGCCTTTGCCATCGGGGTGGTGCTCAATCTCACCTATGTCGGGATCGAGACGGCGGCAGGCCTGTGGGTCGATTCGATGGCGCTGCTCGCTGATGCCGGGCACAATCTGTCGGATGTTGCGGGGCTGCTGATCGCCTGGGGTGGCCTCACACTCGCTAGGCGTGCGCCCAGCGCGCGCTTCACCTGGGGCCTTCAGCGCTCGCCCATCCTTGCGGCCCTGGCAAATGCACTGATTCTGGTGGCGGCGTGTGGCGGAATCATCTTTGAATCGGTGCACCGTCTGATCGATCCGCTGCCGGTTGCCGGCAATATCGTGATGCTGGTGGCGGCGGTGGGGGTTGCCATCAACACCGGTACAGCGCTGCTGTTCATGCGCGGTCGCAAGGGCGATGTGAACGTGCGCGGCGCCTATTTGCACATGCTGGCCGATGCCGGCGTGTCGGCGGTGGTGGTACTGGGCGGACTGCTGATCAGCCAGACCGGCTGGACCTGGATCGATCCGGTGCTGGGCCTGACTGTGGCGGCCGTCATCCTGCGCGGCACTTGGGGCCTGCTCACCGAGTCGCTGGCGCTGGCGCTGGACGCGGTTCCGCCGGGTATCGAACCGGCCGCTGTCAACGACTGGCTCACGGGGCTGGACGGCGTGGCGGCGGTGCATGATCTCCACATCTGGCCGCAGGGCACCACCGGCGCGGTGCTGACCGCGCATCTGGTGATGCCGGCCGGACATCCGGGTGACGAGGCGTTGGCCAATATCGCCCACGCGCTCCACCACCGTTTTTCCATCGGCCATGCTACGCTGCAGGTTGAAACCGGCGCCGATCATTGCCGGCAGGCGCTGCCCGAAGGCTGCGGCGGCGACCACCAGCACTGATGCAACTGTGGGTGGAACCGGTCTGCTGGTCGGAGTAGGAAACCTTTCATGCGCATCATCGACCATCACATCGCCGGATCGCCCGTGGCTGCCGGCAGCCGCACCAGCCCGGTGTATGATCCCAACTCAGGCCAGGTGCAGGCGGAAGTCCGCCTCGCCGGAGCCGACGTGCTGGAACAGGCCGTCGCTGCCGCCCGCGCCGCGCAACCGGCCTGGGCCGCCACCAACCCGCAGCGCCGCGCCCGGGTGATGTTCAAGTTCAAGGAACTGGTCGAAGCCCGCATGGATGAACTGGCCCGCGTGCTCAGTTCCGAGCACGGCAAGGTGCTGGCCGATTCGCGTGGCGACATTCAGCGTGGGCTGGAGGTGATCGAGTTCTGCTGCGGCATCCCACATGTGCTGAAGGGCGAGTTTACCCACGGCGCCGGGCCGGGTATCGACATCTGGGCCTTCCGCCAGCCGATCGGCATCGGCGCCGGCATCACCCCGTTCAATTTCCCGGCGATGATCCCGATGTGGATGGCCGGCGTCGCCATCGCCACCGGTAACGCCTTCATCCTGAAGCCGTCGGAACGCGATCCCACCTTGCCGCACCTGCTGGGCGACATTTTCCGCGATGCCGGCCTGCCCGAGGGCATTTTCAGCGTCGTCAATGGCGACAAGGAAATGGTCGACGCCATCATCGCCCATCCCGACATCGCCGCGATCAGCTTTGTCGGCTCGTCTGACGTGGCCGAGTATATCCACAGCGAAGGCTGCGCGCGCGGCAAGCGGGTGCAGGCCATGGGCGGTGCGAAGAACCATGCCATCGTCATGCCGGACGCCGATCTGGATCAGGTGGTGCGCGATCTGGCCGGCGCCGCCTTTGGCTCGGCCGGCGAACGCTGCATGGCGCTGCCGGTGGTGGTGCCGGTGGGGGAAGACACCGCCAACGCGCTGCGCGCCAAATTGCTGCCGGCGATCGGCAAGCTGCGCATCGGTATCAGCACTGATCCGGAGGCCGATTATGGTCCGGTCGTCACCGCCGCTCATAAGGCGCGGATCGAATCCTATATCCAGATGGGTGTCGATGAAGGCGCCGAGCTGGTGGTGGATGGCCGCGGCTTTTCCCTGCAAGGCCATGAAGGCGGCTTCTTCGTCGGGCCGACGCTCTTTGATCATGTGCAGCCGCACATGCAAAGCTATCGCGAGGAAATCTTCGGCCCCGTTCTGCAGATCATGCGCGCGCCCGATTTTGAGGCGGCACTCAAACTCCCCAGCCAGCATCAATATGGCAACGGCGTCGCCATCTTCACCCGCAACGGCCATGCGGCGCGGGAGTTCGCGGCGCGGGTGAATGTGGGGATGGTCGGCGTCAACGTGCCGATCCCGGTGCCGGTCGCCTATCACAGCTTTGGCGGCTGGAAACGCAGCGCTTTTGGCGACATCGGCCAGCACGGCATGGAAGGCGTGCAGTTCTGGACCAAGCGCAAGACGGTGACGGGGCGCTGGCCGGATGGCGGCATGGACGGCGGCTCGGCCTTCGTCATCCCGACAATGGGGTGAGACTTGGGGGTAATCATGGACACCGATGTCATCCTGAAACGCTTTGAATCACCCGATGAAGTGCGTGAATTCGCCAAGGGCCGCTTCGAAATCGTGCGGCTGGGCGGCATGACCATCGGCCGCGCCACTTATCAGCCGGGCTGGTGCTGGAAGGATGATGTGGGCGCGGCCAGCGGGGCGACCTCCTGCCATGTCGAACATGTCGGCATGGTGATTTCCGGCTGCGCCACAGCCGCCATGGATGATGGCCGCATCATCGAGATGAAGGCCGGCGACATCTTCTACTGCCGCCCGGCCACGACAGCTGGGTGATGGGCGACGAACCCTATGTCTCGCTGCACTTCCTGGGTGCCGACGATTATGCCGCCGCAAAGGACGCGACATGAACTTTGAAACCATCCTCCTGGAAACTCACGGCGCCGTCACGCTGGTGCGACTCAATCGCCCGCAGGCGCTGAATGCGCTGAACTCCCAGGTGCTCGCCGATCTGATCGCCGCCTTTGCCGCCTATGACGCTGACCCGTCGCAGCGCTGCCTGGTGATCACCGGCGGCGAGAAGGCCTTTGCCGCCGGCGCCGACATCAAGGAAATGAGCGGGCAATCGTTCGCCCAGATGTACGGCGGCAATTTTTTTGCCGGCTATGATCATGTCACCGCCACCCGCAAGCCGTGGATCGCGGCGGTTTCGGGCTTTGCGCTGGGCGGCGGCTGCGAACTGGCGATGATGGCGGACATCATCATTGCGGCGGAGAACGCCAAGTTCGGCCAGCCCGAAATCAAGCTGGGCGTGACACCGGGCATGGGTGGCTCGCAGCGGCTGGTGCGCGCCATCGGCAAGGCCAAGGCCATGGAAATGTGCCTCACCGGGCGCATGATGGACGCCGCCGAAGCCGAACGCTCCGGCCTGGTGGCGCGCGTTGTGCCGACCGAGACGCTGCTCGACGAAGCGCTGAAGCTCGCCGAAACTATCGCCGGCATGGCGCCGCTGGCTAGCATCGCGGTGAAGGAAGAAATTGACGCCGCTTTCGAGATGAGCCTGAAAGAAGGCGTCCGCTTCGAACGCCGGCTGTTCCATGGCCTGTTCGGCAGCGCCGACCAGAAGGAAGGCATGGCCGCCTTCGTCGAGAAACGCCCCGGCAACTGGACGGGGCAGTAACATGGCCATCATCGCCTTCATCGGGGTCGGCAACATGGGTGGGGGCATGGCCCTCAATCTGGTGAAGGCCGGCCATGAGGTCTGGGCGTTTGACCTGTCAGCCGAAGCGCTGGCCCGGGTCGTGGCCGGCGGTGCGACAGCGGCCAGCAGCGCCGCTGATGCGGCCGGCGGGGCCGACGCCATCATCACCATGCTGCCGGCCGGAAGCCACGTGCGCGCCGCCTATGAAGGCGAATTGTTCGCCGCGGCCCAGCCGCACGCCGTGTTGATCGATTGTTCAACCATCGATGTCGCCACCGCCAAGGCCATGGGCGAGGCCGCCGCCCAAAAGGGGCTGGCGATGGTTGATGCGCCAGTGTCGGGCGGCACGGCGGCGGCCGATGGCGGCACGCTCACCTTCATGGTGGGCGGGCCTGATGCCGCCTTTGCGCAGGCGCAGCCGATCCTGGCCCAGATGGGCAAGGCCGTCATCCATGCCGGCGGACCGGGAATGGGCCAGGCCGCCAAGATCTGCAACAACATGATCCTTGGCGCCACCATGATCGCCACCGCCGAAGCCTTCGTGCTGGCTGAGAAGCTCGGGCTGGAGGCGCAGACCTTCTTCGACATTTCGTCGAAGGCCAGCGGGCAATCTTGGTCCATGACCGCCTATTGCCCCGTCCCCGGCCCGGTGCCCACCGCGCCGTCCAACCGCGACTACCAGGGCGGTTTCGCGGCGGCCCTGATGCTCAAGGATCTGAAGCTGGCCATGGCCGCCGCGCAAGGATCGGGTGCCAGCGTGCCGATGGGGGCGCAAGCCGAAGCGCTTTACCAGTTATTGGTCAACAACGGTGGCTCGGGCACGGATTTCTCCGGTATCATCCGGCTGCTGCGCGGCTGATCTGCCGCGTTGGCATTTCGCCGCCATCCGCGCTATGCCGCGCCGCATCATGACGTCACCGTTGATCATCGCCCTGCCCAAGGGCCGCATCCTCAAGGAAGCGCTGCCGCTGCTGGCGCGCATCGGTATCGTGCCGGAAGCGGATTTCACCGATGAGAACAGCCGCAAGCTGACCTTTGCGACGTCGCGCGATGATGTGCGGGTGATCCGCGTGCGCAGCTTTGATGTGGCGACCTTCGTGGCCTTTGGTGCGGCGCAGCTGGGCATTGCCGGCAACGATGTGCTGATGGAGTTCGATTTTTCCGAAATCTACGCGCCGGTTGATCTGGGTATAGGTCATTGCCGGCTCAGCGTGGCGCAGCCGGCAGCGCTTGATCCCGATTTGTCGCGCCTTTCGCACGTGCGGGTGGCGACCAAATATCCCGGCCTCACCCGCCGGCACTTCGCGGCGCGCGGCCTGCAGGCCGAGGTGATCAAGCTCAACGGCGCGATGGAGCTGGCGCCGCTGGTTGGTCTGTCGAGCCGCATTGTCGATCTGGTCTCCACCGGCAAGACGCTGGCCGAAAACGGCCTGAAGGAGGTGGAGGTGATCGCCCATATCACCAGCCGCCTGATCGCCAACCGCGCCGCCTTCAAGACAGACAGCCGCGTCGTCGCGATCATCGATGCCATGCGGGAACTCACGGAAAAGTCCGATGCCGCAGCGACTTGACGCGAGAGACGTCGGCTTTGCCGCGGCTTTTGCCGCGTTGGTTGACGCCAAGCGCGATGATGCCGCCGATGTATCGGCCACCGTGGCCGGCATCATCGCCGCTGTGAAGGCACGTGGCGATGCGGCCGTGGCTGAACTCACCGCCCGGTTCGATCGGGTTGATCTCGACGCTCAAGGCTGGGAAATTCCCGGCGCCGATCTCGATGCTGCGCTGGCCGGCCTCACGCCGGAGCTCCGCGCTGCGCTCGATCTTGCCGCCGCCCGCATCCGCGCCTTCCACGAACGCCAGAAGCCGCAGGGCAACGATGCGGTGGACGATGCTGGCGTGCGCACCGGTGTGCGCTGGTCTCCGGTTGATGCCGCCGGCCTTTATGTGCCGGGTGGGCGTGCCGCCTATCCCTCATCGGTGCTGATGAACGCCATTCCCGCCGTGGTCGCCGGCGTGCGTGATCTGATCATGGTGACTCCCACCCCCGATGGCCTGGTTAACCCGCTGGTGCTGGCCGCGGCGCGCGTGGCCGGTGTGAGCCGTGTGTTCCGTATCGGCGGCGCGCAGGCGGTGGCGGCCCTGGCCTTTGGCACCGCACATATCCCGCGGGTCGACGTGATCACCGGCCCCGGCAATGCCTTTGTCGCCGAAGCCAAACGCCAGCTGTACGGCATGGTCGGCATCGACATGGTGGCCGGACCATCCGAAGTGGTGATCGTGTCCGACGGCAAGTCCAACCCGGATTGGATCGCGGCTGACCTGCTGGCCCAAGCTGAACATGATCCGGTGGCACAATCCATCCTGATCACCACCTCGCCGGCCGAAGCCGATGCCGTGGAAGCCGATGTGGCCCGCCAGCTTGAAACCCTGCCCACGGCCGCCGTGGCCGGCGCCTCCTGGCGTGATTTCGGCGCAATCATCCTGGTGCCCGATCTCGCCGTCTGCCTGCCGTTGCTCGACGCGCTGGCTCCTGAGCACGCCGAATTGATGGTGGATGATCCCGATTGGCTGTTCAGCCGCATGCGCCACGCCGGTTCGGTGTTCCTGGGCCGTCACACGCCGGAAGCGGCGGGCGATTATCTCGCCGGGCCCAACCACGTGCTGCCCACCGGGCGCCGTGCGCGCTTTGCGTCCGGCCTGTCGGTGGTGGACTTCATGAAGCGCACCACCTTCCTCGATTGCGGCCCGCGCGGCTTGGCCGCCATCGGCCCGGCCGGCGCTGCCATTGCGGATGTGGAAGGCTTGGCTGCCCACGCTGCGTCAATCAGGCTGCGACTGGAGACCGGAAAATGAACGCTCAAACAATGCGGCGCATCCGCCAGCTTCATCTTTATATCGGCGTGTTCTTTCTGCCAGCGATCCTGTTCTTTGCCATCAGCGGCGGGCTGCAGGCCTTCCGGCTGCAACAGGCCAGCGGCTGGGATGGGGCGCCGCCGCCGGCGTGGATGGCGTGGATGGGCAGCGTGCATATCGATCAGACGGTGCCGCACGCCGAACCGTCGAAACAGCCGCCGGTCGCTAAAGCTAAAGCGCCAGTTGATCCGGTCAAGGAGGCCGAGCGGGCGGCCCGCAAGCGCGCAGCGCTGCCGATGAAGATCTTCATTGCGGTGTTGGCAGCGGCGCTTGCCCTGTCCGCCTTGCTGGGCGCCGCCATTGCGCTGAACAGCCGCGCGACGCGGCGTACGGCCGTGTTGATGCTGGTGGCTGGCACGGCGGTCCCGTTGGTGCTGCTGCTGGCCTGAGCCTATTTGCCGTAAACCGCGCGTTCGAACGCCCGCAGCACTTCCACCGTGGCCGGTTCGCCAAAGGGCAGATGCTGCATGCACAACACGGCGGCGATATCGGATTCGGGATCGATCCAGTAATAGCTGTTGGCGATGCCGGCCCAGGCCAGCGAGCCTGCAGCGCGGCCATCCGGTCCGGGTTCCGGGTTGATCAGGAAGCCCAGGCCCCACCCGCAATCCATCATCGGGAACAGATCGAAATCGCTGGAGAAGCCGGGCAGGTTGCTGGTCATCCGGCCGGCCGGCATGGTCACCTGGTTGCTGGCCATGTCGGTGACGGTTTCGGGGCGCAGGATGCGGGCACCGTTCAACTGGCCCCGGTTCAGGAACATCCGGCAAAAGTGCAGATAATCGCGCGCGGTGGAGATCAGGCCACCGCCGGCGCCCTGAAACTCGGCCTTGTCGCCCCCGCCGAAATGCACCGGGAAGGGCATCAGATTGCCATCCGGTGTCCGCACGTGCAGCGGGGTCAGCCGCGCCTTTACCGCATCGTCGAACGCGAATGTCGTGTCGTTCATGCGCAGAGGCCCGGTCACATGCCGGACCAGCCAGTCGCCCAGTTTCATGCCCGATGCGGCTTCCACCGCCAGCCCCACCCAATCGGTGGAGATGCCATAGATCCACTGCGTGCCGGGATCAGCCAGTAGCGGCGCCTTCAGGCTGGCCAGGCTGCCGGGTGCGGCCGGGTTGTGCTGGCGATATTGGGTCAGTTCGGCCGACATGAATTCATAACCGAAACCCGACGTGTGGGTGAGCAGTTGCCTGAGAGTAATTGGTCCAGCGGCGGGGCGGGTGACGGGCTTGCCCTCGTCATCAAAGCCTTCCAACACTTCGGGGCTGGCGAGCTGCGGTAGCAATTTGCCGATATCGTCATCCAGGCCCAGCCGGCCCTGCTCCACCAGCTGCATGGCAGCGACGCTGGCGATTGCCTTGGTCATCGATGCGATCTGAAACAGGTCATTCTGGCTCAATGGCGGACCGCCCGGCCCCTTGGTGCCCACCGCCACTTCCGCCAGCGTGCCGCTGCTGTTGCCGACGACGGCCACGGCGCCGGGGATGTTGGCGGCGGCCAGCGTGGTTTCCAGTGCAGTCTTGATCCGTTCGAGCATGAGAGGCTCTCCTTCACCGCAATGCTTAGGCAATTTGCCCGGCCCCGGCCCCTTCCGCTTTTGACAGATTGGACGAATCGTATCCGATTCAGGGATTTTTCGCTGGCCAATGTCGCGGCGGGCTTGCGTCGCTCACAGCCAGGGACAGGGCCATGATGACAGGCTTTGCCGCTGTAGGACAGGCCCAGGCCCCGACGGTCTCAATGCCGGAAGTGGCGCATCCCGGTGAACACCATCGCCAGCCCGCGCTCATCAGCCGCAGCGATCACGTCCTTGTCGCGGATGGAGCCCCCGGGCTGGATGATGGCGGTGGCGCCGGCTTCTGCCGCCGCGATCAGGCCATCGGCGAAGGGGAAGAAGGCATCGGAGGCGACGCAGGAACCGATGGTGCGCGGCTGCGGCCAGCCGGCTGCTTCGGCCGCATCAATGGCCTTCCTTGCAGCAATGCGGGTGGAATCGAGCCGGCTCATCTGGCCGGCACCAACGCCTGCGGTGGCGCCGCCATTGGCATAGACGATGGCGTTGGACTTGACGTGCCGCGCCACGGTCCAGGCAAACATCAGGTCGGCCCATTCGGCGTCGGTCGGCGCACGTTGCGTCACCACCTGGCAGCCGGCGCGCAGCACCGCGCCATTATCGCGGCTCTGCACCAGCATTCCACCCGAAATCGGCTTGAGCATCAGGCCCGGCCGGCGCGGATCGGGCAGATCGGCGATCAGCAGGCGCAAATTCTTCTTGCCCGCAAAGATCTTCAGCGCGTCGTCATCGGCACCAGGCGCGATCACCACTTCGGTGAAGATGCCGGTGATGGCTTCGGCGGTCGGGCCATCCAACGGTTGGTTGACGGCGATGATGCCGCCAAAGGCGGAGACCGGGTCGCACTGGAACGCCTTTTCATAAGCGTCGGCCAGCGTGGTGCCCGTGGCGACGCCGCACGGATTGGCGTGCTTGATGATGGCGCAGGTCGGGCCGGCATCGCGCCATTCGGCGATCAGATCGAGCGCGCCATCGGCATCGTTGAGGTTGTTGTAGCTCAGTTCCTTGCCCTGCACCTGGCGTGCGGCGGCGAGGCCATAGGTCTTGCCCTGCGGCAGGTAGAGTGCGGCCTGCTGGTGCGGGTTCTCGCCATAACGCAGCGTTTCCTTGCGGGTCAGCGCCACCGGCAGCACGGCCGGGAACATCTCGCCTTGATCGGCAAAGGCAAACCAGCTGGCAACCGCAGAATCATAGGCGGCGGTGTGGGCGAACGCGGCGGCCGCCAGCTTGCGGCGCAGAGCCAGCGGGGTGGCGCCGTCGTGCGCGTCCAGCGCGGCGATGAAATCGTCATACTGGTCCGGGCTGGTCAGGATGGAGACGAAATCATGGTTCTTGGCCGACGACCGCACCATCGCCGGGCCGCCGATGTCGATATTCTCGATGATCTCATCGCGGGGCGCGCCCTTGGCGACGGTGGCGGCGAACGGGTAGAGGTTGATCACCGCCAGATCGATGGCGCCGATGCCATTGTCGGCCATCGCCTGCACATGTTCGGGGTTGTCGCGCAGCGCCAGCAGGCCGCCGTGCACGCGCGGGTGCAGCGTCTTCACGCGGCCGTCCATCATTTCCGGGCTGCCGGTGAGTTCGGCGACATCCTTCACCGCGTGTCCCATGGCGCGCAGTGCCGTCGCCGTGCCACCGGTGGACACCAGCTCCACACCGCGCGCCACCAGCGCGGCAGCCAGCGGCTCCAGCCCGGCCTTGTCGGACACGGAGAGCAGGGCGCGGCGGATGGGAACGAGATCGGTCATGAGGGCGGCTTTCCGGAGCGATGGACGATTGCGCGCCCGCCTAGCGCCTCAAGCCGCTATTTGCCAGCCCGCTTCAGGCTCCAGTGCACATCGGCGGCCATTTTCTGGGTGCCGCCGGACACCACCAGCTGCTGGGTGCGCTGGATACTGCCGGCCCCATCCACCCACACTGATGGTTCGATGGCCAGCCGGCCAGCGCCGCTTTCCAGCCGTACCTTGAACGCCCAGATGCGACCCGAAGGCGTCTTCAGCAAGGCGCCCATGCCATCGGCGGTGGGCGTGGCCGAAACGCCGGGGCCAAGGTGAAAGCGCACATCGAAATTGCGCTCGGCCCGGCGGCGCAGCAGGCCGGCGGGGGCAGCTTCGATCAGATCCTCACCCGCCAGTTCGGTGCCATCGGCGGTAAGGAACAGGCGGCGGCGCACCAGCATGCCGAAGCGCTTGGCATAGCCATTGTGGCTGGTCTCGATCAGTTGGCCTTCGGCACTGCTGCGCAGGGCCAGCGTCACTTCCTCCACCCCGGCAGCCAGCGTGCCATCATCGCGGATGCGGGTAGAGTTGGTATCGGCAATCACCAGGGTCGAATGAGCGGCGGTGGTGGACAGGCCTGACGCCAGCGCCGGCGCCAAAGGGGCTTCCAGGCCGCGCACGCCGCCGCAATTGGTGATCAGACGGTCGGGCCCGTCGCTCATCTCGAAGGCGAGGGTTCCGGCGTGGCCGCTATTGGACAGGCGCGCCGATGGCGGTGGCCCGGCATCGATCACCACCACGCTGCGCCCAGCCGAAAGCCGGTGATAGCCGCTCCAGCGGCCACCGCGGCGAATCTCGGTGCCGGTTGCCGCCTTGCGCGACAGTCGGTCAAGCGCATCGGCACCGATCACCGCCCCGCCATGCCAGGCGCCGATCTGGCCATCACCCAGCATGAGCCCGCGCAAGGCCGGTGCCAGCCGGGCCAGCGTGTCGGCAAACACCGGCGGCGCGCGGTTGCCCAGCGCTTCCGGTGCGCCGGCGGTGAAGATCAACAGATCAGCCAAAGCCAGCGCATCCACCGGCGCGCGGCTGGCGATGCCGCCATCGGGCAACACCAGCGCCGGCAGCAACTGGTTCAATCCGGCCAGCGCCGCACTGGCGCGCAGCTCGCCGCCGGGGATCAACGTGCCGGCGGCATAGAGCCCGCACAGCGCCTTGGCCTGCGCCAGGCCCTCGGTGCCGCGGCGGGCGGCGCGATCAAGGTGGCGGGCCCAGGTCGCCATCGCCGACAGCACGGCAGAACGATAGATCTGGTTGGAGGACGACAGGATCAGTGGCGCATGGCCCAGCGCCATCAGCAGACGGGTGCCGGCCAGATCGGCGCGCCAGCCCAGCGCATCATATTCGCCCATGCTGGCCAGCCAGCGTTCGACCAGATTTTCCGCCGCGCGCCGCGCCGCATCACGATCGGGCAGGATCGCCAGATCGCGCAGCCATTCCCAGCCATGCGCCCATTCCAGCCACTCCGGCGGTGGACCGAATTCGCGGAACGTGATGTCCCGCGTCATTGCCGTGTGGCCAGCGTGGATCAGCCGGCCGGCGAGGATGCGTTCACCGATATGAGGGTCGCCGGGCACCGGATCGGCCGGTGCCGCCAGCAGTTTCAGCGGGAACCGGCCGCGCAGGCGAAAGCGATGCAGCGGCGTCGCATAGAGCCGGCTTGTCAGCCCCTGGGCCAGTTTTTCCGTCAGCGACAGGCCGCGATCACCGCTGCCACGGCGCAGGCTGCCGTCCTCATCTTCCAGGTCAGGTTGAGGGGGCGGCTTTGCCATCAATGCCCCTTCAAGGCCGCGATATTGGCGGCATAATGCGCCGCGCCGCCCTTGAAGCTGGCGGTGCCGGCGACCAGGACGTCGGCACCGGCGGCGACCACGGTGGCGGCGTTGGCGGCGTCCACGCCGCCATCCACTTCCAGATGGATCGGGCGCCCGCTGTCGTCGATCATCCGCCGCAGCCGCTCGATCTTCTTCAACTGGCTGGTGATGAAGCTCTGCCCGCCGAAACCGGGGTTGACGCTCATCACCAGGATGAGGTCGATATCGCCCAGCACTTCGGCGACCAGTTCCACCGGGCTGGCCGGATTGAGCGACACGCCGGCCTTCTTGCCCAGGGCCTTGATGCGCTGGATGGTGCGGTGCAGGTGCGGGCCGGATTCAGGGTGGACGGTCAGGATATCGGCGCCGGCCTCGGCAAAGGCTTCGAGGTACAGATCGACCGGGCTGATCATCAGATGCACGTCGAACGGCAGGTCGCTGTGCGGGCGCAGCGCCTTCACCACGGCGGGGCCGATGGTGATGTTGGGCACGAAATGCCCGTCCATCACGTCGACATGAATCCAGTCCGCCCCGGCGGCGCTGATGGCGCGCACTTCCTCGCCCAGTCGCGCGAAATCAGCCGAAAGGATCGACGGGGCAATGCGGACGGGCGGGCTCATGCCCCGTGCTTAGCAGGGCCGGCGCACCCGTGGTAGGGGGCGCACCGGCGCATGACCGCAGGCTTCTGTGGATTGATCGCGCTTACGCCTTGGCGCGAAGCAGCTTGGTCACCGTCTCGTCGAATTCGCGCTTCACCTTCTCGCTCAGCGCGCCCGTCGCCGGCCCAGCCCAGCCCACGTGCACTTCCTTCACCCGGCCGTCGCGGCCGATGAAGATGGTGCTCGGCCACACCTTCACCGGGGCCAGATCGCCCAGCACCTTCTTGGTATCCTCGGCATTGGGCTGGCCGCCATAGACCATCGGGTAGGGCAGCTTGTAGCGGTTCTTGAAGCTGGTGATCTGCCGCATCGCACGGGCCTGGTCGGTGCCATATTCGAACTGCAGGCCGATCATTTCCAGGCCTTCCTTCTGCCGGCGCGCGGCGTAGGGGCCCATGAAAATGGCTTCGTCGTGGCAGTTGGGGCACCAGGCGCCGCCCAGCGTGATCACCACCACCTTGCCCTTGTAGCGGGCGTCATTGAGGCTGATCATCTGGCCTTCCGGGGTCGGCAGGCGGAACGACAGCCGCTCGCCGCCCGGTGCTTCGACCAGCACGGCATTCATCGTCGCTTGGCGTTCCTTCTTCGCCTCCCACGCATTGCCGGTCGGCCGGCTGGTGGCGGCAAACTGGGCGCCCTTCAGCGTGTCACCCACCAGCGTGCCGGTCCACAAATTGGTGAAGCTGCCGTCGAAGGTGGAAAGCTTTAACTGGGTACCGTTCAGTTCGCCCGACAGATAGCGCATGTCGCCCGTTGGCAGCTGCACCGTGCCCGAAACCTGGGAACCGACCTGCTTCAGCAGCACCAGGCCCTTCACCTTGTTGTCGCCATAGGTGAGGTTCCAGCGGCCCGTCACATTGCCGGCCGGCTTTACCGCCGTCGGCGTGAAGCGCCAGCTGCCGCGCTGGGCCCGGGCGGCGAGCGTGACTGTGCCGGTGGCGCGCAGCACGGTGGCGGTGCCGGACAACTTGTCGTTGCCGGCGGCCTTCAGCTCCAGCTTGCTGTTGTAGCTGGGGAAGATCAGCGTGATGCTGTCCCCCGTCACTTGCACCTGTTCGACCTTCAGCCGTTCCGGCGCGTTGACCAGCCACGCCTGTGGGCCGGTCTTGCCTTCGCGCACATCCAGCGTGAACGGCAGCGGCCCACCGGGGTGGGCATCAAAGCTGACACGCCATTGGCCATAAAGGCCGGCCGCAAGTGCAGGGGCTGCAGTAAGGCCGGCGATCACGCCGGCGGCGAACAGGGTGCGAAATTTTGCCATCATGATCCCCCTAAAACAGTGTTGGCCGGTTTTGCTCAACCCCGGCTTCTCTTGTCCTTGCCAAAGCTGGGCTTTCTAACGGGCATCGCGTTCGGCTGCTTGCGCGCGCGCCACATCTGCGGCCTGCAGCACCGCCCATGCCGCCTGTATGGCGCGAAAGCGCTCGGCCGCCTCGGGGCTGGTGCCGGCCATGTCGGGGTGGCTGGCCTTGGCCGCCGTACGCCACGCAGCCTTGACGGCATCGGCGCTGGCGTCGGCCTCCAGCCCCAGCACCTTCAGCGCGTCCAGTTCGGCCCGGCTGCGGCTGCCATCGCCTTCGCCGCCCCATTCCCAGTGGCTGGCACGGCGATAATTACGCTGCCGGTCTTCCGAGGTGGCGCGGGCGGCGGCCTCTTCCGGTGTCAGGCCGCGGAAATAATCCCAGCCAGCGTTATATTCGGCGGCATGTTCCTGGCAGAACATCCACCGTTCCGGGCTGTTCGGCGCCTTGGGGGCCGGGCGGTCACCCACGTTGGTGCAACCGTCGCGATCGCACAGGCGCACGGTGGCGGCGGCGCGTTCCGCCCCATAATCCCGCCAGCGCGGAAAGCCCCAATCATCGTTGCGCCGCTGTTTTGGCACGTGCCCGCGTCTCCTCAATCGCCCCTTCTATGCCATGCGGGCCGCCGTTGCGAGTCTGGACGGCTGCGGCACAAACGGGCATGGCTCGTGCCAGATGTTGGCCCTGTTGACCACGCGGCGCTTTGGCCCCCTGTTTGCCACCCAGTTCCTGGGCGCCTTCAACGACAATCTGTTTCGTACCGCGCTGGTGTTCATCGTTGCCTATGACGTGGCGGCAACCGATCCGAAGCAGGCGGCGCTGCTGGCCTCCACCGCCGCTGGTCTGTTCATCCTGCCCTATTTCCTGTTCTCTGGCATCGCCGGCTCGGTGGCCGACGCGCGCGACAAGGCGGCCATCTGCCGGCTGGTGAAATTGAGCGAGATCGCCTTCATGGCCTTGGGCTGGGCCGCGCTGGCCTTGGGTTCGCTGCCGATGGCGCTGGCCGTGGTGTTCCTGATGGGCTGTCATTCCACGCTGTTCGGCCCGGTCAAATATGCCATCCTGCCCCAGCATCTGCGTGAAACGGAGCTTCTCGGCGGCACCGGCCTGGTCGAAGGCGCGACGTTCGTGGCCATCCTGCTCGGCCAGGTCGCCGGCGGCCTCCTGGCGACACAGGCGGTGGGGCCGATTGCAGTGGCCATCGCGGGCCTGGGTTGGCTGACGGCGCGGCTGATTCCGCCAGCCCCGCCCGAACCGGGGACGCACCTCAACTGGAATCCGCTGTCGAGCAGCCGCGCCGCGCTGGGCCACGCCTTTGCCAATCGCCGGCTGCTGATCGCGACATTGGCGATCAGCTGGTTCTGGGCGCTGGGGGCGGTTTACACCAGCCAGTTCGTGCCGCTGGCCAAGAACGACATGGGCGGCAGCGAAAGTGTCGCCACGCTTTTTCTCGTTGCCTTTTCGGTGGGGATTGCAGCGGGCTCGGTCGCGGTGGGGCGCTGGCTGAAGGGGCGGGTGTCGACCCGCCTGTGCGGGGCTGCCGGGCTGGTGATGGCGCTGGCCGGCATCGATCTGTGGTTCGCCATCGGCGCGGTGGGTGCGGCGCCGAAAGATGTCGCCAGTTTCTTTTCTGCCTTCGCCGGCTGGCGCGTGTTGATCGATCTCACCGTTCTGGCGCTGGCCGGCGGGGTGTTTTCGGTGCCGCTCTATGCCGTGCTGCAAACCGCGGGCGACGCCGGCACCAGGGCCAGCGCCATTGCGGCCAACAACATCATCAACAGCCTGTTTCAGGTCGCTGCCGTGCTGGGGGCTGGCGCGGCCGTGGCGGCCGGGCTGGGCGTGCCACTGGTGCTGATGCTGTCCGGGCTTACGGTGTTGCTGCTGCTGCCGGCGCTGCACCGGTTGGAACGGACATAGACGCAATCCACTGGCGGATCAGCGCCACGCCGTCATCATGCGCCAGCGCGCGACCGAACTGGGGCATCATGATGCCGGGTTCGGATGCGATCATGCGGTGCAGCAGGATGGATTTGTCGGGCTGGCCGGGCAGGATAGAGAATTCATGCCCGCCCGAACCGCGACCGGCGGCGACTGGGCGTTTCAGCACGCCCAGATGCGCCGGGGTGGTTTCCTCGGGCACCAGATAGAGGCCCGAGTTGGAGGCAAAGCCGCCCCGGCTGTGGCAGTGGCCGCAGTTGACGGCGAGATAGGCGCGGGCGCGGGCGTCGAGCGGCTCGGCCGCATCATCCCACTTTGCCAGCCTTGGCCAGCCACCGGCGGGCAGCCCGGCCAGCCGGCCTGATGCGGCCCAGGCCATCAACTGGTTCGCGCCTTGGCCAGACAGGCCGCCGTTGAGATTGCCCGCCGTCGGACCAATCGGCGTGATCGCTTCCCCGTCCTGGTGGCAAGTCTTGCACTGGTTCTGGTTGGGCACGGCATAATCGATGGCCTGGGCGCGGCCTGCCTTGTCGATGAACTGCACCGGCACCTTCACGCCGGCGCGCTTCAGCACCGCGCCGCCGTCCTGTTCGACATAGCTCAGTGCCACCCAGCCGGCCGGACGGTGGATCAGCAGGCGCGTCTCGATGGGGCGCATAGCCTTCGTCGGCTGGCGCAGATCGGCCGGGAAGGCGAAGCGCTTGACCAGCACCGTGCCGACCGGAAACGCCAGCGCGCCCGACGCGCGATAGTCGGCCTTGGTGCCAGGCGGCAGCCAGGCAAAGCGGAATTTCTCGGCATGATCCGAAAACAACGGCGTGTTCAGCGTGTAAGGCTGCACCCCCGGTGCAGGCTGGCCAGCGGCGTTGAACAGGCCATAATCGGCCAGGCGAGGGGCGTCGGTGGCCAACAACAGATCGCTACGCACGCCGGGCGCAGGCGCCGCCCCCAGCAACAGCAGCGCAGCCCAGATTCGTCTCACTTGGCGCGCGCCTCCAGGGCGGCCGGCAGCACGATCGGCGCGCGATCAGCGGCCAGCTTGGTCGGTGCCAATGGACCCGGCTTGGCCTGGGCCGGCGGCGTGCCTTGCAGGCCAAGGTTCAGGGTGATGCCCGGCGCGTCGCTGGCGATGCCGCCCTCGGCCACCTTCTCGCCGCCACCGCCCGGCACGTTGTAGCGGGTGATGCCATCCCACATCACCGGCGGCAGCGTGCCACCCACAGCCGCGGCAATTTCCTTGCCGCCGGCAAAGCTGGGCGATTTGCCATTGTTCATGAAGTGATTGTCGGCAATGGAGACGGCGCGCGGCAGCGGGTTGTAGGCCTTGTCGGTGAAGGCCTGCGTATAGGCGACGACCATCACGGCGCTGCCGTTGTTGCCCATGACATGATTGCCCGTCACCATCACGTTGGCGTTGGCCATCACCATGATGCCGGTGCCCGACGGCACGCCCGCCACGATATTGCCGGGCGCGGCAAAGTTGACATGGTTATTGTCGATCACCTGGTTGTTCGTCAGCTTCACGTTGCGGCCGCCCTGCTGCGGCAGATCGGGCAGATCGAACACCAATATGCCGCCGGCATTGTTGGTGGCCGTGTTGCCCACCACATCGGCGTCATAGCTGTTCTCGATCTCGATGCCGGCCACATTCATTTCGGCGCGGCTGTTCCGCACGATGATGTTCTGCGACTGGCCCACATAAATGCCGGCATCAGACGCGCCCTTCACCACGCTGCGATCGATCAGCACGTTCTTCGAGGACACCGGATACAGGCCATAGGCGCCGTTGGTGGATTTCGGCCCGCCGGTCCATTCCACCCGCAGGTTGACCAGCGCGATGCCGTCACTGCCCTTGGATTTCACCCCGTTGCCGGCGGGATTTTCGATGCCCAGATCGCGCAGCACGACATTGTCCGACGTGATCAACAGGCCCTCGCCAGCGACTTTCTGCGCGGTGAAATCAAGGATCGTCTTGTCCGGCCCGTCGCCCTTCACGGTGACGCCATCGACATCCAATGACAGGCCATCGGCCAGCGCATAACGCCCGGCAGCGATATGCACCGTGTCGCCGGGCTGGGCTTCGATCAGTGCGGTCTGCAACTTCTCCTGCGCGTTGTCGCCGGGCCCGACATGGATCATCTTGGCCTGCGCAAGGCTGGAGCCGCCCAGCAATGCTGCAATCAGAAGCGCCATGCGCATGTGAAGATCCTTCCCCGGTTATCGTTGTTGGGCCTGACTTTCCGCCCTTCTGCCGTGCCACTCAACCCCTGAATTCGTCCGGTTAACGCCCATTTATCGCATTGGCGGCGGGGGTTTGTTATCGATACGCCCATGCACGCTCTGATTCCTGCCCTGCAAATCCATGGCCTGACCAAGGCCTTTGATGGCTTTCTGGCCGTCAACGGCCTCGATCTTGTCGTGCCCGCCGGGCAGATTTATGCGCTGCTCGGCCCCAATGGTGCCGGCAAGACGACCACGCTCCGCATGGTCACCGGCCTTGCCCGCCCCGACGCGGGCGAGATCAGCGTCTTCGGGGTCGACGCGCTGGCCGATCCGATTGCCGCCAAGCGCCTGATCGCCTGGCTGCCGGATGAGCCGCTGCTGTACGACAAGCTGACCCCGATCGAGTATCTGGCCTTCATCGCCGGCCTGTGGAACGTGCCGGCTGCCGATGCCGAACCGCGCGCCGAAGCGCTGCTGAAGCGCCTGACCCTGTGGGACAAGCGGGACAGCCGCTGCGAGGGCTTTTCGCGCGGCATGAAGCAGAAACTGGCGCTGGCTGGCGCGCTCATCCACGAGCCGCGCCTGCTGATCCTTGATGAACCATTGACCGGGCTCGATGCGGCCGCGGCGCGTTCGGTGAAGGACATCTTGCTTGAACAGGTGGCGGCGGGCGGCACCGTGATCCTGACGACGCACATCCTTGAAGTGGCGGAACGCATTGCCCAGCGCATCGGCATCATCCGCGCCGGCAAGCTGGTGGCCGAAGGCACCATGGCCGAGCTTTCGGTCGGCCGCGCCGAAGGCACCACGCTGGAACAATTGTTCCTGGAACTGGCGCAGGAAGACATGCCAGCATGATTGCACTGGCCCAAGTATCACCTGCGCCGGGCAGCCTGCCGTGGCTGGTGCTGCACGATGTGCGGGTGAAGGCGCGCGGCCGCGAAGGCCGCTGGGGCCGCATCATCGCCATGCTGCTGCTGGCGCTGCTGCCGATCATCGGCGGTGCGGCCATGGCCTGGCGGGTGCGGGGCGGCGCAGATCTGCCGCTGGCCGCGCTCGGCTCGGTCGGCGCGGTGCTGCTGGGCATGGTGTTGGTGATGGTCAGTTCCGCCTATGCCCATGTGCTGCGGCTGAGCCGGGATCGCGGCGAACTGGAATTGCTGCTCACCGCGCCGCTCCCCGTGGCGCGGGTGGTGGCGGCCCGGGTGGCGGGCGTGCAGGCCGTGGTGGCGCTGCCATTCCTGCTGCTCACCGCGCCCTTCTTCCTGTTCTCCGCGGCCTTTGGCCATGTCACCTGGGTGGCCGGCCCGCTGGTGGTGGTGGCCGTGGCGCTGGTGGCGACCGCGCTGGCGCTGACCATCGCGACGCTGCTTGATCGGTTGCTTGGCCCCAAGCTGGCCAAGCTGGTGGCGCAGGTGGCCGGCGTTGGCCTGGCGGCGTCGGTGTTTGCGCTGGGCCAGGCGCCCAATTTTGCGCCCAAGTGGTTCGATGCCCAACTGGCCTTCTTCTCGCAGCGGCCGCCGTCGCCGCTTGATTGGCCGGCGCAGGCGGTGTTCGGCCAGCCCTTGCCGCTGATTGCCGTTCTGGGGCTGGCGCTGGTGGCGACGCAATGTTCGGCGTGGCTGGCGGCAAGCCGGATGGAGGCAGCGCCGGCCGATCCCACCGCGGCGCCCCCTGTGCCGCGCCGTGGCCGGGCGGTGCGCTTTGGCGGCAGCGCTACTGCGGCGTTGTTTGGCAAGGAACTGAAATTGCTGGGCCGCGATCCGGAACTGATTTCGCAGATCGGCCAGCAGCTGGTGTTCATGGTGCCGATCCTGGCGTTGATCTTCACCGATGGCCAGGTGACGCCGGCGCGGCTGGCGGCGGCCGGCGTGTTCCTGGCCGGCGCCTTGTCATCGTCGCTGGCCTGGCTGGTGCTGTGCGCCGAAGACGCGCCCGATCTGATTGCGGCTGCCCCCTTGCGGCCGGGCGTGGCCATCCGTGCCAAGCTGGCCGCGGCGCTCACCCCGCCGTTGCTGATGGTGTCCGTTCTGGCGCTCGTGGTGCTGCCGAAATCACCGGTGGCAGTGGCGGTGATGCTGCCGATGGCGCTTGTGGCTGGCCTCGCCAGTGCTGCCATGCAGGCCTGGACCCAGCCGCCGGGGCGCCGCAGCGCCTTTCGCAAACGCTATCGCAGTTCGTTGCTGATGGCGGTGGGGGAATTCGTGCTGCTGGGCAGTCTCGCTGGCGGAACCCGCCTGCTGCTCGCCGGCAGCTGGTGGACCCTGGCGGCGCTGGCGGTGCCGACGCTGATGCTGGCCGGGGTGTGGTGGTTCAGGCCGAAACCGGCTGCGTAATTCAGACGCGCAGGGCAGCCGCCGCCCGCGCCCGCGCCTCGATCGCGGCCCAATCCGTTTCGCCGCGCTTGGCGATCCAGCTGCCGCCGACACAGGCGACGGCTGGTTCCGCAAGCCATTCCGATGCGCTTTCAAGCGTGATGCCGCCGGTGGGGCAGAAGCGCACGTTGCGAAAGGGTGCAGCGAGCGCGCGCAGCATCGGCAGTCCGCCTGCAGCCACCGCCGGGAAGAATTTCAGCCGGTTGAAGCCCATTTCCTGGGCGCGGATGATATCGCTGGCGCTGGACACGCCGGGCAGGAACGGCACACCGCTGGTCCGCGCCGCCGATCCCAGCGCCGCCGTGATGCCGGGCGACACCACGAACCGGGCCCCGGCCACCAGCGCGGCGGCAAGATCGCCCGATGAAATCACCGTGCCGGCACCAACGATGGCGCCCGGCACCTTGGCCATTTCGGTGATCACGTCCAGCGCGACCGGCGTGCGCAATGTCACTTCCAGCACCGGCAGCCCACCGGCCACCAGCGCTTCGGCCAGCGGCCTTGCGTGGGCGATATCGTCCACCACCAGCACCGGGATCACCGGCGCGGCGTTCATCACGCTATCGATATCCGTCATGGCCGCTTCCGGCCAAAGGCGGCGGCAGCACCGAACAGGCCGGGCTGCGGATGGGTGATCAGTTTGACGGGGAGGCTGCGCATCAGCGTTTCAAATCGGCCCTTGGCGGCAAAGCGCCCGGCAAAACCGGAACGCGGCAGATGATCGGCAAGGCGAGCGCCCAGCCCACCACCAATTACCACGCCGCCGGCCCCATGAGCCAGTGCAATGTTGCCCGCGAACGTCCCCAGCGCCAGGCAGAAGCGATCGAGCGCGGCGGCGGCCAAGCTGTCCTCGCCGCTCATGGCGAGGCTCCACAGTGTCTTGTCGTCCATCGGCTGGATGGCCTGGTCTTCCAGCGTCGCCAGCGCAGCGTGGATATCGGCGAGGCCCGGCCCCGACACCACGCGTTCAGCCGAAACCCGGCCGAAGCGGCGGCGGAAATGCGCCAGGATGGCGTCCTCGAGGCTGTCCACCGGCGAGAAATCGCCATGGCTGCCTTCGGTGGGCAGCACTTGCCAATCGTTGCCGCCGCGCTTGACCAGCAGGCCAACGCCCAGTCCGGTGCCGGGGCCGAGCACGGAAATGGTGCCAACATCGGGCAACGGCACGTCCGGCCCGCAGACATGCTGGAACTGATCCGCTCCGCAGGCGCCCACGGCATAGGCCACCGCTTCGAAATCATTCACCAACACATGGGCATCAACGCCCAGTTTCTCGTTCACCATGGCCGGGCGGATCACCCAGGGATTGTTGGTCAGCTTCAGCTCTTCGCCCACCACCGGGCCGGCCACGGCGAGGGCCGCCGCGCGCGGCAACTTCCGGCCGATCGTGGTGCCGAATGTTTCCCACGCCATCTGCAACGAGGCGTGTTCGGCGCAGCGCATCACCACTGGTTCGTCCAGCGCCACCACGTTGCCGGCGCCATCCAGCCGGGCCAGCGCGAAACGGGCGTGGGTGCCGCCGATGTCTGCGGCCACAAGCTCAGTCATGCCAGCTCACTCCGTCCCGTTCGGTCAGCGCGATGGCGGCGGCCGGGCCCCAGTTGCCGGCGGCATAGGGCTTCACGCTCATGCCGGTCTGTGCCCAGCCGGCGCGGATGGCGTCGATCCAGGTCCACTGCGCTTCCACCTCGTCGCGGCGCACGAACAATGTCTGCCGGCCTTCGACCAGATCCAGCATCAGCCGTTCATAGGCGATGCGGCGGCGCACATCGGCAAAGGCATTGGTCATGCCGATATCCAGCGGCACGGCGCGCAGTTTCAGCCCATCGCGATCCAGCCCCGGCACCTTGGCCATCATCTGCAGGCCGATATTCTCGTCGGGCTGGATGGAGATGATCAGCTTGTTGGCCTTCAGCGCGGCATCGCCGAACATCGAATGCGGCACGTCGCGGAACTGCACGATGATCTCGCTCACACGTTCCGGTGCGCGCTTGCCGGTGCGCAGATAGAAGGGCACGCCCTTCCAGCGCCAATTGTCGACATGGGCCTTCAGTGCCACGAAGGTTTCGGTGTCCGAAGGCCGGCCCAGTTCATCCAGATAGCCGGGCACCGGCTGGCCCAGGATGGCGCCAGCGCCGTATTGGCCGCGCACGCTGTGGCTTTCCACTTCCTTCGCCGTGAGCGGCCGCAACGATCGCAGCACCTTCACCTTTTCATCGCGCACGGCGGCTGGATCGAGCCGCGCCGGCGGTTCCATGGCGACCAAGGCCAGCAATTGCAGCATGTGGTTCTGCACCATGTCGCGCAGGGCCCCCATGCCGTCATAATAATCGCCGCGGCCTTCCAACCCCACCGTCTCGCCCACACTGATCTGGACGGACTGGATACCGGTGGCGTTCCACAGTGGTTCGAACAGGATGTTGCCAAAGCGCAGCGCCAGCAGGTTCTGGACGGTTTCCTTGCCCAGATAATGATCGATGCGGAAAATCTGGCTTTCGGGATAGGCGGCGGCCACAGCGTCGTTGATGGCCCGGCTGCTGGCCAGATCATGGCTCAGCGGCTTCTCCA
>NZ_JAUMBI010000148.1:0-3981 GCF_032115815.1 Sandarakinorhabdus sp. | reverse complement strand
CCAGAATGCCTGACCATCCCAAATCCAAATTTCCAGACTTCAGGTTGCACAATCAAAGCCTGGCTTCTGCATGTGTGTACCACCCATGCTGAACAGTGCTTGACGACTACAGTCGTAGTCGATAAATCGATTACAGATGTAAACGACTCGGGTGCCGATCATGTCAGAGCGTATCAGCGAAGCCGAATGGCAGGTGATGGAGGTGTTGTGGACGCAACATCCGCTCACTGCGCAGGATGTGGCGGCCCGGTTGCAGCCCACCGGCTGGGGCCTGACGACGGTGAAGACCCTGCTGTCCCGCCTCGCCGCCAAGGGCGCGCTGACCACCACGGAAGACGGCCGCCGCTATCTCTATGCGCCCGCCGTTGATCGCGCCGCCATTGCCGCGGGCGAATCGCGGCGGCTGGTCGATCGCCTGTTCGGTGGCCGCCCGGCGCCGCTGGTCGCCCACCTGGCCGAACGCGGCGAGCTTTCGTCTGCCGATATTGCCGAACTGGAAGCCCTGATCCGGGAGTTGAAGCAATGATGCTGACCACCGAATGGCTGGTGGAGGCGCTGATCGGTGCCAGCCTGCTGATGTTGCTGGTGCTGATGGTGCGGCGCCCGGTGGCCCGCCTGTGGGGCGCCCATATGGCCTATGCGCTGTGGGCGCTGCCGGCACTGCGCATGGTGCTGCCGGCGATTCCGGGCTGGCAGCCGCTGTATGTGCCGGTGGCGCAATCCAACCCGGAAGGTGATGTGGCGCTGGCGCTGATGCCGCCGGCCGATGCCGCGCTCTACACCCAGCCTCTGCCAGCCGCGACGGTGCAGGCCGGCAATGTGAGCCTGCTGCCGGATTGGCCGCTGCTACTGCTTGGGGCGTGGGCGGTGGGCGCGGTCGCCTTTCTGGCCATCCAGTGGGCGCGGCACGTGCGCTTTGTGGGCCAGGCGGTGCGCGACGGCGAACTGCTCACCCGCCAGGGCGGCGTGGACGTGATCGTGTCGGCCCATGTGCCCGGGCCGATGGCGGCCGGCATCATCCATCGCCGTATCCTGCTGCCCGCCGATTTCCTTTCCCGCTATTCGCCGGCCGAGCGCCGCATGGCGCTGCTGCACGAAGCTGCCCACCATGATCGGCTTGACCTTGCCGCGAATCTGGCCGGGCTGGTAGTGCTGGCGGCGCATTGGTGGAACCCGATTGCCCATGCCGCCTGGCGTGCCTTCCGCGCCGATCAGGAACTCGCCTGCGATGCCAGCGTGCTGGCCGGCAGCGATGGTGACACCCGCGCCACCTATGGCCGGGCCGTGTTGAAATCCGCCTGCGTCGCCACCCCGGTCGCCGCCTGCGCCATGAACCACAAGAGCCAGTTGAAGGAACGATTTGCCATGATGAAGGATCGCAAGCTGGGCCGTTTCGGCCGCGCCTTTGGCCTGTTGGCCGTGACCGGTCTTGCTGCCGGCGGCCTGATCGCCACCGCATCGGGCGCGCAGCCCGCCCCGCCGGCACCACCGGCCCCGCCCGCTCCCGTCTCGCCGCCCGCGCCGGTATCACCGCCGGCCGCCGTGTCGCCGCCCGCCCCGGTGTCGCCGCCGGCTGCGCCCAATGCTCCAGCTGCGCCCAAGGTGATGGTGTTCACCCACAAGATCGACGGCGCGCAAGGCAAGCCCGGCGAGAAGATCGTCCGCAAGATCATCATGAAGGATGGCAAGGTGGTGACGGACGAAACCAGCGGCGACGGCCCGCACGTGATGATGATGCACGGCGGCGGCCCGGGCGAGATGGTCAAGGTGATGGAAACCGCCGAAGGCAAGAAGATGGTGATGATCCGCCATCAGGAGATGGCCGAAATGGCCGGCAAGCACGCCGCGCTGGCTGGCAAGGACGTCGAAGCCCGCATGGCCGAGGTGAAAGCCCGCATGCGCGACCGCTGTGCCAGCGACGGCGTGAAGCTGCCCGCCGATGCCGACATGGCGCAGCTCGCCACCTGCGGCATGGAAATGCAGAAGAAGGTGCGCGAGGCCATGGCCTCGGCCCGCGCCGCCATCGAGAAATCGCGGGATCTTTCGGCCGAACAGCGCGCCGCTGCGCTGAAGGGTATCGATGCGGCGATGGCCAACCAACGCACCGAAGTGATCGTGAAGGTCGAAAAATGATCTGATCCTTGCTGCCCGGTTCTGGCCCCTTTCAGGCCGGGCGGCACAGGTTCAGAGCATCAGGCTGGCCCCCAGCAAGAGCCCCGCTGCGGATTCCAGCCCGGCCCGGTCGTCTTCATCGAAGCGGCCGGGTTTCGGGCTGTCCAGATCGAGCACGCCGATGATTGCGCCATCCTTGATCAGCGGCACCACGATTTCGGACCGGCTGTCGGCATCGCAGGCGATATGGCCGGGGAAGGCGTGCACATCAGGCACCACCTGGGTTTCGCGGGTCGCTGCCGCCGTGCCGCACACGCCGCGACCCAGCGGGATGCGGATGCAGGCCGGTTTGCCCTGGAACGGGCCAAGCACCAGTTCGCCTTCGCGCATCAGGTAGAAACCGGCCCAATTGAGATCGGGCAGCTGGTGGAAGAGCAGCGCCGCCATGTTGGCCATGTTGGCAACG
This sequence comes from Sandarakinorhabdus sp., assembly GCF_032115815.1. Taxonomy (GTDB): domain Bacteria; phylum Pseudomonadota; class Alphaproteobacteria; order Sphingomonadales; family Sphingomonadaceae; genus Sandarakinorhabdus. The sequence goes on along the minus strand of NZ_JAUMBI010000148.1, from coordinate 1,403 downwards.
AAGTCGCGCTCGTCGCCGATAAGCAGGCCAAGCTGCTGGTTCAGCTGCGCATAGCGTTCGGGCGTGGTGCCTTCGAGGGCGGGGGCAAAGAATGACATGGCCGGGCGTTAGCGCCGCAGCCCCGGAAACGCAAACGCCGCCGGGGTGAGCCGGCGGCGTTGATTGTCGTGGTTGAAGCCCGAATTACTTCGGTGCGATCACCATCAGCATCTGGCGGCCTTCCAGGCGGGGCAGCTGCTCCACCTTGGCCAGTTCGGCGGTTTCGTCGCGCACGCGCTCCAGCAGCTTGAGGCCGAGTTCGCCGTGCGAAAGCTCGCGGCCGCGGAAGCGCAGGGTGAGCTTCACCTTGTCGCCGTCTTCCAGGAAGCGATTGATGGCCTTCATCTTGGTCTGATAATCATGCTCGTCGATGTTGGGACGCATCTTGATCTCCTTGATCTCCTGCGTCTTCTGGTTCTTGCGAGCGGCGGCAGCCTTTTTCTGGCTTTCGTATTTGAACTTGCCGATATCGAGAATCTTGCACACCGGCGGATCGGCACCAGGGGAGACTTCCACCAGGTTCAGCCCGGCTTCCTGAGCAATCGCAATGGCTTCACGGGTGTAGAGCACACCCAGATTTTCCCCGTCCTGATCGATGACACGGACCTTGGGAACAGAGATGAATTCGTCATAACGCGGGCCGGTCATCGGCGCGGGCGTGTTCATCATGCGGCGTGGGGGCGGTGGTATGGCAGTCTCTCCTGTGCAGTGTTACGCTCCTCAATAGCGCGGCCGGCCCACCAGCGGCAAGAGGGCGCAGGTGAACCGGCCGGATTCAGCCAAAAAAGACGGGTTATTTCTTCGGGGCGAGCGCGGCCTCCAGCGCCGCGATGCCGGCCGCCGCGATCAGGCCGTCTTCCTGGCTGGTGGCGCCTGAAACGCCCACTGCGCCCACGGTCTTGCCGTCTCGCTTGATGGGAACACCGCCTTCGGACGCGACCACACCCACCGGGAAGGTGAGGTAGCGCAGCTGGCCTTCCTTCTGCAGCCGCTGTTCGAACAGGGCGGTGGGGTTGCCAAAACGCGCCGCCGTCTGCGCCTTGCCGGTGGCGATGTCCGGCCCGGCGATCGACGCATCATCCATGCGGCGCAGCGCAATCGCAATGCCGGCCGGATCGACGACCACGATGGTCACCTTCAGGCCGCGCTTTTCGGCTTCGGCGTGGGCAGCATCGGTGACGATGCGGGCGCCATCGAGCGTCAGCACCGGCTTGTCCTTGATCAGTTGCCCCGCCGCCGGGGCGGCCAGCAGCAGTGTCGCCGGGGCAGCCATCAGCAGCGCCGCCCCCAGAAAGGAAAGGCCGCGCATCAGGCGGGCATCCGATACAGGGCGCACAATTTGTTGCCGGCCGGATCGCGCAGAT
>NZ_JAUMBI010000147.1:0-3925 GCF_032115815.1 Sandarakinorhabdus sp. | reverse complement strand
CAACACGTGCCCCGTCACCCGATCCTTGTGGCCGGGGTGGCCGATACCGATGCGCACGCGCCGCCAATCGGGGCCGAGGTGCGCGTCGATGGAGCGGATGCCGTTGTGGCCGGCCGCGCCGCCGCCATGCTTGATCTTCAGCTTGAACGGGGCAAGGTCGAGCTCGTCATAAAAGACGGTGAGCGCCTCGGCCGGGTCGAGCTTGTAGAAGCGCACCGCCTCGGCAACGCTGCGACCGCTTTCATTCATGAAGGTAGCCGGCTTAAGCAGCAGCACTTTGGCGGTGCCGATGCGCCCCTCGGCGGCCAGGCCCTGGAACCGCGGCTTGAACGGACCGATGTTCCAGCACGCGGCCACGGCATCAATGGCCATGAAGCCGACATTGTGCCGGTGCAGCGCATATTGCGCGCCGGGATTGCCGAGGCCAACGAGGATCTGCATGGCGCTTCCTGTGTCCCAAACATGCGAACGGGGCAAGGGATCGCTCCCCTGCCCCGATGCACGCTGACGCCGGAACGCTTACGCGGTCGCGGCGGCTTCGCCTTCTTCGCTCTTCATTGCCTTGGGGGCAACGATGGTGGCGATGGTCAGGCCGGTTTCGCGGCCGTGCGGCTTCACGCCGGCGGGCAGCTTCACGTCGGCGATGTGGATGGCGGCGCCAACCTGCAAGCCGGCCAGGCTGATGGTCACATCATCCGGAATGGCATCCGGAGCGCAATCCAGCTTCAACTCGTGCGCAACGATGTTGAGCATCGCGCCGGTCTTGATGGCCGACAGTTCCTGATCGACGAAGTGGACGGGGACAGTCACCGTGACGACTTCATTGCCGGTGAGGCGCAGGAAATCGACATGGATCGGGCGGTCCGAAACCACGTGGAAAGCCACGTCGCGCGGCAGGGTGCGGATGATGGTGCCATCCAGTTCCAGCTCGACGATGGCGTTCATGAAATGGCCAGTGTGCAACTGGCGCATGAGGATCTTTTCCTCGATGTGAATGGTGGTTGCGGCTTCGCCAGCACCATAGATCACGGCCGGGACACGGCCTTCGCGGCGGATCGCGCGGGAGGCTCCCTTGCCTGCCTTGGCGCGAAGTTCAGCCACGAGCTTGAAGGTTTCGCTCATTGCTTGCTCCTGATGGATATGATTTCGCTTGCGCCCGCCGCCTCCAGGGATGCGAAAATGGCAGGACACCAACGAAGCGGCGCGGATAGGGGAAGCCGCCGGAAAAAGCAAGCGCCCGCTCCGTGATCGCCGGACTGCAGCGGCGGCGTTGCCTTCAGGGCGCGGGCTGATCGGTGTAGCTGTCGATTTTCAGCTGCCCACCCTCTTCCACCAGCACGAACAGTTCCGAGACCGGGCCATTCTCATAGCGGGCCGACCAGGCAATTGTGGTGCGGCCATCCTCACGCGTGATGCCTTCCAGTTCGCCGCCCCTATAGCGGCCATGGCGTTCGATGATGGCGCGAAAGGCCCGCGCGGTGGCGCCGCCGGGGCGCAGATTGCGGGTGGACTGGCTGAGCAGGCCATCGATGGCTGCCCAATCGCCGGCGCCCAGCGCGGCATGAAAACGATCGATCACCGCCCGGCTGGCCACCGCGTCCGGGCCGGAACAGGCCGTCAGCAGCACGGCCACGGCAACTGGAGCCAATAAACGCTTCATTGCACCCGCCTCACCCGCAGCCCACGCGCCTTCAGCATGGCGATCAGGCTGTGCGGCCCGGCCATGTGGGCAGCGCCCACGGCCATGAAATGCCTTCCCGGCCGTTTCAACGCCATCTGCACCCAATCGGCCCAGGCGGCATTGCGATCGCGGAACAGGCGCTTTTCCAGTTCCGGCGACAGGCTGGCATCGTCAAAATCCTTCAGGATGCGCTCGACATCGCCGGCGGCCCAGGCGGCGACCAGCCCCTGCATCTGTTCCGCCGTCTTGCCGGCATCGGCGATGGCCGACGCCAGCAGCAGCCGCTGATCGGCTTCGGGCAGACTATCGAACAGCGCCAGCTGGCCACGCGGGGTTTCCAGGCCCACCATTGGCTTGCCGGCCGCGCGAGCGCGGGCAATCAGCGCGACATCAACCCCGGCCGCCGGATCGAGCCCGGCACGAGCCACCTCGATCTGCACCAGGGTGAGCGCCGCCAGCCAGCTTTCCATGCCATCCAGCGCACCGGGCGGCAGGCCCGTCGCCTTCAGCAGGGCATCGGCCTTGGGTTTCAGATCATCGGGCAGCCGGCTGGCCAATGGCACTGGCACCGGCAGCCGGCCCAGTTCCATCACCACGGCGCGCATGGCGGCCGGATCGGGCGGCCCGGCGATTTCCACCACCAATGTGCCGGCGCGATTGAAGGCGCCCGCCGCCTGCGGGGTGAGCCAATCCGTGCCCTTCGGCAAGGCGTGGATGGTGCCATAAAGCGTGATCTGGCGCTTGCCCTGGCCCACCTGCCACATCGCTGGCACCGCCCATGCGGGCGCGGCCAACCAAAGGCAAAGGAGAAGGAGTATTCGGCGCAGCAGCATTAGCCGGATTTGGCCCAATATTCGTCCTTCAACAACCGCTTGTAGAGCTTGCCAGTGTCGTGTCGGGGCAGTTCGGCGCGGAAATCGATGCGCTTGGGGCATTTCACGTGGGAGAGCCGGCTGCGCACATAGGCGATCAGTTCGGCTTCCAGATCAGGTCCGGCGCGTCCCATGTCACGCGGCTGCACGACGGCGTGGACGGCTTCGCCCATCACCTCGTCCGGGATGCCGAACACCGCGACATCGGCCACGTCCGGGTGCGAGATCAGCGTGTTTTCGGCTTCCTGCGGATAGACGTTCACGCCGCCAGAGATGATCATGAAGGCGGCCCTATCGGTGAGGAACAGATAGCCCTCTTCGTCCACCCGGCCGATGTCGCCGAAGGTGGCGCCATGCTCGCTCATCACACTGGCGGTCTTCTCGGGATCATTATGGTAGCTGAAGCTGCCGCCGCCGTGGAAGAAGATGCGGCCGACCTCGTTCGGGCCGAGCCGGTTGCCATCATCATCCAGCACACGGATTTCACCCAGGATGGATTTGCCCACGCTGCCCGGCCGCGCCAGCCATTCCTGCGGGGAAATGGCGGTGAAGCCGGCGCCTTCGGTGGCGCTGTAATATTCAAAGATCACCGGGCCCCACCAGGCGATCATTGCGTGCTTCACGTCCACCGGGCACGGCGCGGCGGCGTGGATGGCGACCTTTACCGACGAAAGATCATATTTCGTCCGCACATCCTCGGGCAGCTTGAGCATGCGCACGAACATGGTCGGCACCAACTGGCTGTGGGTGATATGGTGTTTTTCGACCAGCGCCAGATAGGCTTCGGGATCGAATTTTTCCATCACCACCACGGTGCCGCCATAGCGGTGCACCGACATGCAATAGCGCAACGGCGCCGCATGATAGAGCGGCGCCGGCGACAGGTAACGCATGCCGGGCTCCCAGCCATAGAGCATGCCGAGCAGGCCGCTGAGCGAATCCACCGCATCGAGCGGGCCTTCGGGCAACGGGCCGCGCACGCCCTTGGGCCGGCCGGTGGTGCCGCTCGAATAGAGCATGTCGCGGCCGCTGCTTTCATCGGCGATGCGTGTCGTCGGCAGGTCGGCGATCGCTTCGCCCAAATCGGCAAAGCCGGCAATCGCGCCACCAACGGCATAGCGCGCCGCGACGCCCGCCGATGCCGGCGCGGCGACAGCGCCAAGCGCCGCCGAGGCGATGAACAGCTTCGCCCCCGAATCGGCGAGGATATAGCCGGCTTCATCGGCGTTGAGCTTGGTCGACATCGCGACGAACACCAGCCCGGCGCGCTGCACGCCCCAGCAGATGGCGAGATAATCGAGGCTGTTGACCAGCATCAGCGCAACGGTATCGCCGCGCACCAGGCCATGGCGGCGCATCAGCTGGGCGACCT
>NZ_JAUMBI010000146.1:0-5248 GCF_032115815.1 Sandarakinorhabdus sp. | reverse complement strand
AGCCGCCGTTGACGTTGAGCAGTTCAGGATCGATGCCCAGCACGTCGGCGCAGTGGATCACCTGCACGGCAAAGGCTTCGTTCAGTTCCCACAAGCCGATGTCGTTCATGGTCAGGCCGTTGGCCTTCAAAAGCTTGGGGATGGCATAGATCGGGCCGATGCCCATTTCGTCGGGCTCAAGCCCGGCCACCGCCATGCCGCGATAGGCACCCAGCGGGGTGAGGCCGCGGCGGGCAGCTTCCTTGGCTTCCATCAGCACGCTGGCCGAGGCACCATCGGAAAGCTGGCTGGCGTTGCCGGCGGTGATGACGCCGCCTTCGATCACCGGCTTCAGGCCCTTCAGGCTTTCCAGCGTGGTTTCCGGGCGATTGCCTTCATCCTTGGACAGCGTGATCTCGTGGGTGGTGACCTCCTTGGTTTCCTTGTTGACCATCGCCATCGTCGCGGTCATCGGCACGATTTCATCGTCGAACTTGCCGGCGGCTTGCGCTGCGGCGGTGCGCACCTGGCTCTGATAGCCATATTCATCCTGGCGATCGCGGCTGACGTTGTAACGCTTGGCCACCACTTCGGCAGTCTGCAGCATCGGCATGTGGATGTTGGGGTGCATGGCGACCAGGCTGGGGTCCATGCCCACGCGCATCTTGTCGTTCTGCACCATCGAGATGCTGTCCACACCGGCGCCGATGCAGATCTGCATGCCATCGACCATGATCTGCTTGGCAGCGGTCGCGATCGACATCACGCCCGACGAGCATTGGCGATCCATCGACTGGCCCGACACGGTGACTGGCAGCCCGGCACGCAGCAGCGCCAGGCGGGCAATGTTGCCGCCCTGCACACCTTGTTGCAGGGCGCAGCCCATCACCACGTCGTCCACCTCGGCGCCTTCGATGCCGGCACGCTTCACGGCGTGGGCGATGGCATGGCCGGCCAGCGTCGGCGACGGGGTGGCGTTGAACGCACCGCGGAAGGCCTTGCCGATCGGCGTGCGGGCGGTGGAAACGATAACGGCTTCACGCATGAGATAATCCTTCCTGTGTCAGTTCAGCGGGCGTCAGCCCACATATTGCAAGGTGATCCATTCGGCGGCGAGCGCGGGCTTGGTTTCGCCTTCGATCTCGACCGTCACATTGGTGGTGGTCTGCCACGCGCCATCCGGGCGCTGCGACACATCGGCGATGGTGAAACGGCCACGCACCTTGCGGCCGGATTTCACCGGCGCCATGAACCGCACCTTGTTGAGACCATAGTTCACGCCCATGCGCGTGCCCTTGATGCCCGGCATCGCCTGATAGGCCATGACGGAGAGCAGGCTGAGCGTGAGATAGCCGTGCGCGATGGTGGTGCCGAACGGCGTTTGCGCGGCCAATTCCGGGTTCACGTGGATGAACTGGTGATCGCCGGTCACTTCGGCAAAGGCGTTGATCTTTTCCTGCGGGACCTCGATCCAGTCCGACACGCCGACCTCGGTTCCGGCCAAAGCCCGAAACTCATCCAGCGTCAGTGATTTTCCGGCCATGCACGTCTCTCCCCATGATCTGATTTGCCGCCAGCCTAGGCCCCGGCTTCCGTGCGCGTCAACCCAGCAGAATCGTGGTGAACGCCTCGCTGTTAACTTTATGATTACTTGGTATTAACCATAACCCGTCGTTACTGGAATTGGGCATCCGCACTGCCGCCCCCGGCACGCCGATCAAAAAAGGATCGCCCGTCATGACCAGCCATCACCCCGCCGCCGCTTTCGCCCTGGCCGCGCTCGCCCTGATCGCGAGCGCCGATGCCGGCGCCGTCACGGTGACCACCCTTGCCGGCGCGCCTGATCCGGGCCCGCTGCCCGGCCAGCAACTGGTCGTCACGTTCGACGCGCCGGCCACGCCCGGCTTCAGCTGGACCGGTGGACTGGCCACGGCCATCGGCACCGTGCACGGGGCACACACCACGCCGGCCCGGAACACCTCCCGCTATGGCTTTGTATCGAGTGCGCATGCCGATCCGGTGGCGACTCTGATCACGCCGGCGTTGAGCTCGATCAGTTTCTATTGGGGCACGATGGATTCCCATAACTGGCTGTGGGTGCTTGGGGGCTGATCTGAAGCCCATCCATTTCGTGCATCTTTCCACAATCGATTTCGATCCGGTCGCTTATGCTGGTGGTGGCAGCGGCCGCAATCGCCGTCTGTCGATAACGGCCAATGGGACTGAAACCATCGGCGGCCTGCGTTTCTGGGCACGTGGCCGCAGCTTTGAATTCGATGATTTCGCCGCCACGCTGGCCCCCGGCAATATGCCCGGCAGCGGCGGCGTACCGGAACCGGCCACCTGGGCGACGCTGATCGCTGGCATGGGCCTGGTGGGTGCCGTAGCCCGCCGGCGCGGTCGGCAAGTACAGGTCGCCGCCTGAACATTATAGTTAACATACTATGAACGCGACTTGGCTCGCTGCCCCGTGTCTGTTATATAAAGTTTCCGTTAACAAAAAGGTGTATCATGAAGCGTAAGTTGCTTGGCCTTGTTGCCAGTCTTGTTGTTACCTCGGCCGCACAGGCCGTCACTGTCACCGGCACCTTTGGTGCTCCCGATCCCGGCCCGGCTGTGGGCCAGTCGATCGTCGTCAGCTTCGATGGTCCCAACGCGGCCGGCTACAGCTGGAACGGAGGTATCGCCACCAGTTGCGCTTCCATCAACGGCGCTGCCATGCCGGCGGTCGGTGTCGGCGGCACCGCTAGTTGTTTTGGCTACGTGTCGAGCCGAATCAACCCGAACAGCGCCATCCTTTCCACCCCGAACCTGTCCTCGATCAGTTTCTATTGGGGCTCGATCGACACCTATAACTTCGTCGATGTGCTGGGAGCAGGCGGCGCCACCATCTTCAGCATTGCCGGCGGTGCGCTACCGCCGTCAAATGGCAACCAAGGCCAGCCGGCGACCAATCGCCGGGTCAATTTCATCGCCGGCGCCGGCGAAGTCATCACTGGCCTGCGCCTGCGCTCCGAAGGTGTGGCCTTCGAATTCGATAGCTTCGCGGCGACCGAAGTGATCAATCCGGGCGGCGGCGCCGTGCCGGAACCGGCCACCTGGGCGATGCTGCTGGCTGGCTTTGGCCTGGTTGGCGTGTCGGCCCGCCGCCGGCGCACACTGGCGGCCTCATCTGATTCCGCCGCCCGTGCATCGGGCGGCATCTGCCGGGTAAAGTGCCGGCCATGTGGCGTTGCTGCCATGTGGTCGGCACTGCCTTATTCAACCAAGTCCAGTTTGTTCTCGCGCCACAGCAAGGGATTCGCACCCGAAAGGGTGTATCCCCGCCGAGCAAAGTTGCCGCCGCCACGAAGCGGCGCTTTGATCCTTCGATCAACTGGGTTGCGCAGAAGCCGCCGACTCAACAAAACGGCGCGGCGGGAAACATCCCACCGCGCCGTCATGCCATCGGAGATGGATCAGGCAGCGACGCTGGCAGCGCCGCGGCGGCGACGCGAAGCCGCGCCGACCAAGCCAAAGCCAGCGATCAGCATCGCCCAGCTCGCCGGTTCCGGTACCGCGCCTTGGCCGCCAAAATCTTCGGCGGTCACCCGGATGATCATGTCATCATGGTTGTCGTCATCGCCGTTGATCTGATCGTCAAAGCCCAGATAGAGCACGTTGGACGAATAGAGGCCGTTGGCCACAGCGCCGCGCGGCAGGAAGATGCCGAACTCCAGCGTACCGATGCCCTTGTTCTGGGCACCGCCCGAAGAGGTGAAGATCCAATCGTTGATCGAACCGGCGTTGTAGACCAGCGAACCCAACGCAACGGGGTTCCATGCCGTGAAGCTGCTGTTTTCCGAAACGGTAATGGCGCCACCGCCAGCCGAGAAACTGTCGTTGAACCCGCTTTCGGAGCCGAGAAATTCGAAGGTGACCGTGGCCTTGCCCGACAGGGAGATGGTCGCGCCACCCGCCGTGTATTGATACAGGCCGGCAGCGTTCAGGTTGCTCTGGAAATTGTTGTTCCCCGGGATCGCGTCCACCGGCGAGCCGATTCCCACGTTGAATGTCACGGCAGCTGCGGCCGGCATGGCCAGCGCCGCGGTCATGATCGCAGCCAATTTCAGCATCTTCGTCATTTTACTACTCCCCTCAACACAGCGGCTGCCCAGCCGCGCACACTCAAAACATAGCTCAATTAACCAAAACATAACGTATTTTTTACCGATATGAAAGTCAAAATTAGGTTCTGCGCAATGCCTTGTTCATTTTCGGTCCGCGCGAACTCACTGGAAGCCGCACAGCAGCGATCAGCGCGGGCGTTCGGTGATCTGGGTTGGATCAATCAGCCGGCCATCGGGCGCGGCGGTGAAGGTCGTTTGGGTGGGATAGGCGAACTCCACGCCCAGTTCGGCAAAGCGGCGCACGATGGCAAAGCCCACCGCCTGCCGCGCCGCGGTCATGGCCTCCAGATCGGGAACGGTCACGAAGAAGATCAATTCGAAATCCAGGCTGGACGGGCCGAACCCCGTGAACGCGGCGCGATCGAAGCGACAATCGGCCTGCGCGTCCACAATGGCCTGCAGATGGCCGGGAAGCGCCTCCATCAGATCAGGCGGGGTCTGGTAGACAATGCCGAAATTCAGCACCACGCGCCGTTCTTCAATGCGACGCAAATTGGCCACCTGCTGCTCCAGCAGCTTGGTGTTGGCCATTACCAGCTGCTCCCCCGACAAGGATCGGATGCGGGTGGTCTTCAGCCCGATATGCTCCACGGTGCCTGTGGAGGTGCCGTAACTGATCGTGTCCCCCACCCGGAACGGCCGGTCGAACAGGATGGCCAGTGCTGCAAACAGATCGGAAAAAATGCCCTGCGCGGCAAGGCCGATAGCGATGCCGCCCACGCCCAGGCCGGCCACCAGCGCGGTGACATTCACGCCCAGATTGTCGAGGATCAGGATGGCGGCCAGCAGCCAGACCACCACGTTGACCAGCACATTGATGACGCCCACGGCGCTGCCCAGCGAGTCTGAATCCTCGCCCCCATTGCCGGCGCGACGGTGCACCAGCCCCAGCACCAGTTCGCGAATCCACAGCGCGCCCTGCACGGCAAGAGCAATGGTGAAGATGTTGTCCACCAGCCGCATCAATGGCCCAGGCGGGGCGACGGCGTGCGTGGCGCCATCCAGCGCGACCGCAACCAGGAACAACAACATGGTGCGCGCCACCATCGCGCGCAGCACGGTTGGGTGGCCGCCCATCTCGCGCGGCAACACGCGCAGCG
>NZ_JAUMBI010000145.1:0-3801 GCF_032115815.1 Sandarakinorhabdus sp. | reverse complement strand
ACCGGGTGCAACGTCCTGATCGAAGCGCGGACCTGAAGGATCGCTGCGCTCGCCAAGCGGCCGGACAAGGCCGCCATCGGCACGCCCGCTCCCGGGTGCGCCGAACCACTGGCGACCCAGAGCCCGGGCAGCTTCGTCTTGCTGCCAGGCCGGCGGAAGCTGGCCTGCCACCCGTGCGAGGCCCGACCATAAAGGGCCCCACCGCTCGAAGGGAAAAGCGCCTCGAACATCGCTGGGCCCACTGGCACCATTGCTGTTGGTTTCAGTGTCAGCCCGCACCGGGCGAGGACCGCCAGCGTTGCTGTCTGACATTGTTCCATCTCCTCTGGCGTTGGTGGGGAGCCGTCGCCAGTGGGCGGGACGATGAGTTGCAGGCGTTCGGGGCCATCGGGCGGTTTGCCGATGCCACGATCCTGCGCGCAGATATAGATGCTGGGTTCCGTGGGCAGGCGGTGTTCACCGAAGATGTGCCGGAACTCGGCGGCATAATCGGTGGAGAAGAAGACGTTGTGCCGATCCATCTCGAAGCCGCTGGTTTCGGCCGTCGTCATGGTGACGAGGGCGGAAAGCGAGCGTTCGTGGGGTTTGACGCCGGTGACAGCGCGGGAGGCGGCAGCGCCGAAGCGGCCATCGGCGAGGGCGGAAATGTCGCTGTTGGAGAGGATGTCGTGGGCGGGGAGTTCCTCGCCGCTGGCGAGGCGAACCCCGGCGGCGCGGCCATTGCGGACGAGAATCTCCGCCACGTGCGCGTTGTAATGGAACTTCGCGCCCAGCCGCTCGGCGAGCAGCGCCATCTGGCGGGCGACTTCGTGCATGCCGCCTTCCACCAGCCACACGCCGCGTGCTTCCAGATGGGCGATCAGCATCAGCGTGGCAGTGGCCTGGAATGGATCGGCGCCGGTGTAGGTGGCATAGCGGCCGTAAAGCTGGTGCAGGCGCGGATCGCGGAAATATTTGCCCAATGTGTTCCATAGCGTCGCGAACGGGTTGATCGCGAACATCTCGTGCAAGTGGAAGGGGGCGTATTTCAGCGTGAGACCGATGGGGCCCATCGCCGGGCTTTCCATGAACCGGGTTTCCAGCGCGTTCCAGATGCGGGCGGATTCGGCCTGAAAGCGCGTCCAGCCTTCGGCCTCACGCGGCCCGGCGAACTGGGCGACGGCGTCAAAACTGCAGGCGTGATCGGCCCACAGATCAAGGCTGCTGCCATCCTGCCAGGCGTGGCGGGCGAGGCGATCGGATTTGTGCAGGGTGAGATGCGCGTCGAGCGTGGTGCCGGCATCGGCAAAGATCCGCTCAAACACCGGGCGGTGGGTGAAAACGGTGGGGCCGGCATCCACCTGGACCCCGCCGACATCAACGGTGCGCAGCTTGCCGCCGGGGGCGCCCATGCGCTCCACCACGGTCACCGGCACGCCGCGCGCGGCCAGCAGCACGGCGGCCGACAGGCCCGCCATGCCGGCTCCGATGATGACAACGCTGTCAGGGCCTGCCAAATCGCTCTTCCGAATCATCAGTCGTTAAGGTCTGGCAGCTAAACCTGACCATAGGGGTCATGATTGACCTTTGGGCAGCGACTGTCCAGACCGTTTGAAACGAGCTTGTGGGGCACATGGCTGAAAACACGGCCTCTTACGCGTGGAAATTGCGCTGGCTGAACGCGCGCAACCGGATGCTGGCCAACCCGGCGTTCCAGCGCTTTGCCATGCGCAACCCGTTGATGCGGCGCACGGCGCGCTATCACGCCAACGCCATGTTCGCGGTGATCACCGGTTTCGTGCAGACCAAGGCGCTGACCGCGACCGTGGATGCTGGGGTGATTCGCCGCCTGAGCGCCGGGCCGGCCAGCACCGCCGACCTGGCGCAGGGGGCGGGGCTTCCCCAGGAGGCGATGCAGCGGCTGCTGGGCGCGGCGAAGGCGATTGATCTGGTGGAACTGGCGGCGCCCGATCTGTGGGTTCTGGGCCAGCGCGGCGCGGCGCTTTCCACCAACCAGGGCGCGCTGGCGATGATCGAGCATCACAAGATCTTCTATGATGATCTGGCCGATCCCATCGCCATGCTGAAGGGCGGGCGCGGGCAGGGCAAGCTGGCGGCGTTCTGGACCTATGCGCCGGCAGCGGGGCAGGGGCTGCCGGCGGCATCCGATGCAGCGAGCTGGCAGGGCGGCGGCGAAGGAGCGGTGGCGCCCTATTCGGCGCTGATGGCGGCCAGCCAGCCAATGGTGGCCGAACAGGTGCTGGATGCCTATGATTTCAGCCGCCACACCTGCCTAATGGATGTGGGCGGCGGCCATGGCGCCTTCCTCGCTGAAGTGGCGCAGCGCCACCCGCGGCTGAGCCTGAAATTGTTTGATCTGCCCGCCGTGGTGGACGGCGCGAAGGCCAAGCTGGCGGCGCGGGGGCTTTCCCACGTGTCGCTGCACGGCGGCAGTTTCCGCGATGATCCGCTGCCGCAGGGCGCTGATGTGATCAGCCTGGTGCGCATCTGCCATGATCATGATGATGATGTGGTGCGCGCGCTGCTCAGGAAAGCGCATGCCGCGCTGCCGCCCGGTGGCCGCTTGTTGCTGGCCGAACCGATGGCCGGCACAATGGGCGCCGAAGTGATGGGCGATGCTTATTTCGGCCTCTATCTGTGGGCGATGGGATCGGGCCGGCCGCGCACCGTTGCGGCCTATCTGGCGCTGCTGGCCGAAGCCGGATTCGGCAGTGCCCGCGAGGTGGCGACGGCACTGCCGATGGTCACCCGCCTTATCGTCGCGCAGCGCTGAAGCGCGGAACGGGATTCGCCGGTTTCGTCAAGCCTAAAGAAGACGAAGTCCGTCCAATTTTTTGCTTTCAGAACGGTCATGTGCGCTTTACAGCCGCAGAACGCTTTGGATAATAGCCGGCGTATAGGGACAGATCAGCGGGGCAAGGCTGACCGGTTCCCACGAGGGGTTTGGTTGAATGGAAACATTGGCCGTTGTGGTGGAAGAGCCGGAGCGCGTTGCGTTGCGCTCCCTCACGCTCACGCCTCCGCAAGCCGACGACGTGGTGGTGTCGATCGACTTTTCAGGCATTTCCATGGGCACGGAAAAGCTGATGTACAACGGCACCATGCCGATGTTCCCCGGCATGGGATATCCGTTGGTTCCCGGATATGAAGCGGTCGGCACGGTGGTGGACGCCGGCGAGAATGCGACCGCGATGATCGGCAAGACCGTGTTCGTGCCGGGATCGTCGAAATTCGAAGGTGCGCGCGGGCTGTTTGGCGGCCAGGCCAAGACGCTGATCACCGGTGCGGCGCGGGTGATTCCGCTGCCGGCCGAACTCCACGAAAAAGCCGTGCTGATGAGCCTGGCGGCCACTGCCCAGCATGCGGTGGCGGGCGGCGCGATGCCGGATCTGATCATCGGCCACGGCGTACTCGGCCGCCTTCTGGCACGCATCGCCCTGGCGGCGGGCGTGGAGCCGACGGTTTGGGAAATCAATGACGCCCGCATGGCGGGTGCAGAGGGATATCGGGTGGTCAGGCCCGAGACCGACGAGCGGCGGGATTACCGCTCGGTCTACGACGCCAGCGGTGACCACCGCGTGATCGACCAGACCGTCATGCACATGGCGCGTGGGGGCGAGATCGTGCTGGCCGGCTTCTACAGCGATCCGCTGTCGTTCAACTTCGCGCCAGCGTTCCGGCGTGAACTTCGCATACGCATTGCCACAGAGTTCCAGCCTGACGACCTCGCGACTTCGCTCGCGCTGGTGGGCAGCGGTAGGCTGTCACTCGAGGGCCTTGTGACGCACAAGGTACCCGCAT
>NZ_JAUMBI010000144.1:0-5318 GCF_032115815.1 Sandarakinorhabdus sp. | reverse complement strand
CGATGATGATGGCTCCCAAGGGCGTGCGGCTGGCCGGTTTCATCACGAACGGGCAGCCCACCGCGATGGCAGGCGCGATCTTGTGGGCGGCGAGGTTCAAGGGGAAGTTGAACGGGCTGATGAAGCTGCACGGGCCGATCGGCACGCGTTTCCACATGCCCTGATAGCCCTTGGCCCGCGCCGAAATGTCGAGCGGCTGCACCTCGCCGGTCATCCGCACGCTTTCTTCAGCCGCGATGCGGAACGTGTCGATCAAGCGGCCGACCTCGCCGCGCGAATCGCGGATCGGCTTGCCGGCCTCGATGCACAGGGCGTGGGCCAGTTCGTCGGCGCGCTCAGTGAAGCGCTTCACGCAATGCGCCAGCACCGCCTGCCGTTCGAAACTGGCCATGCGCGCCATCGGCTCGGCCGCCGCCACCGCGGCCGCGATGCCACGGTCAATCGTCGCGGCATCGGCCATGGCAACGCGCGTGGCGGGCTTTCCGGTGAACTTGTCGGTCACCACCAGATCGGCATTGGGCTGCTCGGCCACATTGGCCACATAGAGCGGATAGGTGTCGCGCAGCGCCATTGTCGTGCCTCCTCAGACGGTCAGGACGATCTTGCCCAGGGCCTTGCGGTCCATCATCCAGCGGATGGCGGCGGCGCCTTCATCGAGCGCGAAATGCCGCGAGACGTGCGGCTTCAGCTTCCCTTCCGCATACCAGCGCAGCAATTCTTCCATGTTCTGCTGGTGCAGCGCCGGTTCGGCCTGGGTGAACGCGCCCCAGAACACGCCGACGATGCTGGCGCCCTTGATCAGCGGCAGGTTCAGCGGCAGCGCCGGGATGGCGCCGGCGGCAAAGCCAATCACCAGATAGCGGCCGTTCCAGGCGATGCCGCGGAAGGCCGGCTCGGCATAACGATCCCCCACCGGGTCATAGACCACATCAACGCCGCGGCCATTGGTCAGCGCCTTGATGCGCTCCTTCAGGTCTTCGGTGGCGTAGTTGATCACCTCGTCGGCGCCCATTTCCTTGCACAGCGCCAGCTTCTCGTCGGACGATGCCGCCGCAATCACCTTGGCGCCCATCACCTTGCCGAGTTCAACGGCAGTGAGGCCCACACCGCCCGCCGCGCCCAGCACCAGCAACGTCTCGCCGGGCTTCAGTGCGCCGCGCTGCTTCAGGGCATGGTGGCTGGTGCCATAGGTCATGGTGAAACCGGCGGCGACATCGAACGGCATGCCGGGCGCCATCTTCACGATCTGGCCGCGATTGGCGATCACTTCTTCGGCCATGGCGCCGTGGCCGGTCATGGCGATCACTTCATCGCCCACGGCGATATCAGCCACGCCCTCACCCACCGCGCTCACCACGCCGGCGCATTCGCCGCCGGGGCTGAACGGCAGCGCAGGTTTGAACTGATAGAGATTCTGGATGATCAGCGTGTCGGGGAAATTCACCCCCACCGCTTTCACGCTGATGCGCACCTGGCCACGGCCCGGCTCCGGTGTGGGCACGTCCTTCACCACCAGCTTTTCCGGTGGCCCATGTTCAACGCACAGCACGGCCTTCATGTGATGCTCTCCCAAGTTTCGCCCGACAATAGCCGCGGCTTACGACAGCGCCAATCCTGCCACTAATGATTCGCCCAGCAGGCGGAATTCGGCTTCGCGCGGGGAACCGTGCCGCCACACCAGCGATACGGTGCGCGCGGCGTTCCCCGAAACCGGCCGCGCAATCAGGTTGCCGTGGGTGAGGATGCCGGCATCCAGCGCCAGTTTCGGCACCAGGGTCTGCCCCAGTCCACCGGCCACCATCTCCACCAACGTGACGAGGCTGGTGCCACGATGAGCCGGATCGGCGCGCAGTTCCGGACGGCCGCAGGCGGAAAGCACCTGTTCCTTCAGGCAATGGCCATCTTCCAGCAGCAGCAGATGGTGCGGATCGATGGCATCGGGCGCGACGGCCGGCGGCGGATCGGGCAGATCGCCGGGGCGGAACACCAGGAAAAAGGGATCATCGAACAACGGCATCACGCTCAGCCCCGCCGTGTCCCACGGCAGGGCCAGCAGCACCACGTCCAGCATGCCGCGCGCCAGGGCTTCGGTGGCCGGGCCGCTCATTTCTTCGCGCAGGTGCAGTTTCAGATCGGGCCAATCGGCCCGCACCTGCGGCAGCGCCCGTGGCAACAGGAACGGCGCGATGGTGGGGATGACGCCGAGCCGCAGCGGGCCCGACAGGGGCTTGTCCCCACCCACGGTAAGCCCGGCCAGTTCATCGGCTTCGCGCAGCACGACATAGGCCTTGGACACCACCCGCTCACCCATCGGCGTGAAGCGCACGACACGGCGGTTGCGCTCGACCAGCCGCACGCCCAGCAGCGATTCCAGTTCGGCCAGGCCCGCCGACAAGGTGGACTGGGTGACGAAGCAGGTTTCGGCGGCGCGGCCGAAGTGGCCGTGGATGTGCAGCGCGGTGAGATACTGCAGCTGTTTCAGTGTGGGCAGGAAAGCCGTCATCGACAAACTCGATTGATAATAGCGATATTATCGATTGGATTTCTATCTGGTGCAAGGCCAATGGAACCGTGCTGGCGCTCGCTGGTTCCCGTTTACACCCCCAAAACCAAGGATTCACCTCATGGCTCTCACTGTTGGCGATAAAGTTCCTTCCTTCGATCTGCCGGTGCAGCAGGGCGTTGCCGCGCTGCCGAACGGCGAATCGCTGGACATCACCACCGCCTATCCGGGCAAGTGGAAGATCCTGTTTTACTGGCCGAAGGATTTCACCTTCGTCTGCCCGACCGAAATCATCGGCTATGGCGATCTGAAGAGCGATTTCGCCGATCGTGACGCCGTGCTGATCGGCGCGTCGACCGACACCGATTTCGTGCACTTCGCCTGGCGCAAGAGCGACGAGCGCCTGGCCGCCTGCGATTTCCCGTGGCTGGCCGATAACAGCAAGCTGCTGGCCGATGCCCTGGGTATCATCGTTGCCGGCGCCGGCGTGCCGCTGCGCGCCACCTTCATCATCGATCCGGAAAACATCATCCAGCACATCACGGTCAACGGCCTGAACGTCGGCCGCAACCCGGCCGAAACGCTGCGCATCCTCGACGCGCTGCAGACCGACGAGCTGTGCCCGTGCAACTGGACCGAAGGCCAGGACACGCTGAAGCCTGCAGCGTAAGCGCGGCGCGGGGATAGCGCGCAGCGCTATCCCCCGACTCGCGCAAGCTCGGCCGGGCGGGCGCGCACCTTCGCCGCGAGCCGCTTCGACGTCAGCCGCAGCTTTGCCGCGGCCCCTTCCCCTTCTTCCGCTCTATCCCTCGCCCCCGATGGCAGAGGGGAAAGGTAGACCCATGATCTTTTCCGAACTCGCCAAGACCCTGCCGGATTACGCCAAGGATCTGCGCCTCAACGTCTCCAGCCTGCTGACCGAGCAACTGCTCAGCGATCAGCAGAAGTGGGGCACGATCGTGGCGGTGGCTCATGCCTGCGCGCACAAGCCGCTCATTGATGCGGCCGAAGCCGAAGCCGCCATCAAGCTCAGCCCCGAAGCGCTGAACGCCGCCAAGGCCGCCGCCAGCATCATGGCGATGAACAACATCTATTATCGCTTCACCTACATGGCGTCGCGGCCGGACTATAAGACGATGCCGGCCAAGCTGCGCATGAACGTGATCGGCACGCCGGGCATCGAGAAGGCCGATTTCGAGCTGTTCAGCCTGGCGGTTTCGGCCGTGAACGGCTGCGGCATGTGCATCGACGCCCACGACAAGGTGCTGGCCCAGCACGGCGTGGCCGCCGACAAGATTCAGGCCGCAGTGCGCATCGCCGCCGTGGTCCATGCCGTGGCGCGGACACTTCAGGCGCTGTAAGCACTCAACCTGGAAACATGAAAGGTCAGTCATTCCATGCGGGGTGGCTGGCCTTTTTGTTTGAAATGGCTTAAGTGACACTCAAATCGGTGGCCCTTTTCTGGCTAGCCGGAGACACGCCATGGGTTTGATCACCTATCTCGATTCAGTGAAACAGCGCGATCCGGCGCCGCGTTCGCGCTGGGAAATCCTCACCTATCCCGGCGTCTGGGCGCTTGGCCTGCACCGCGTTGCCCATCTGCTGTTCCGCGGGCGCTTCTTCTTCGCGGCGCGGCTGGTCA
The DNA here is from genome assembly GCF_032115815.1 of Sandarakinorhabdus sp. Taxonomy (GTDB): domain Bacteria; phylum Pseudomonadota; class Alphaproteobacteria; order Sphingomonadales; family Sphingomonadaceae; genus Sandarakinorhabdus. Next base: position 1,173 of record NZ_JAUMBI010000144.1, on the reverse strand, counting down.
ATCACTTCAGCCGTTTCCTCACCGCCATCGACATCCACCCCGGTGCCCGCATCGGCCGCAATTTCTTCATCGATCACGGCTTCGTGGTGATAGGCGAAACGGCGGAAATCGGTGACGAGGTGACCATCTATCAGTGCGTGACGCTGGGCGGCACCGATCCGGCCGGCGGCACGGGCGGCAAGCGCCACCCGACCATCCTGGATGGCGCCATCGTCGGCTCCGGCGCGCAGGTGCTGGGCCCGATCACCGTGGGCGCCAAGGCGCGCATCGGCGCCAATGCGGTGGTGACGCGCGACGTGCCGGAAGGCGCCACCATGGTCGGCATTCCGGCCAAGCCGGTGGTGATGGCGGCAGAGGATTATGTGAAGCCGTTCCTGCCCTACGGCACGCCGTGCGCGCAGAAATTCGATCCGGAAACGCAGAAGCTGGAACTGCTGCGCTGCGAGATCGAGGTGCTGAAAAGCCGGCTGGACGAATTGACCCGCGAAGACACGCGCAAGGCCGGTTGACCTCTCCATAGCGCCGCGCCAAACATTGGGCGTGAGCATTGTCATCCCGCTGACCCCCACCAATGGCGTACGTCAGGTCGCCTTCACCCGTATCGAGCTTGACCGGATCATGTCGCTGTATGGCCGCATGGTCGCCGCCGGCCTGTGGCGCGATTATGCGCTGGAACTGGGCGCGAAAGTGGCAAGTTTCTCCGCCTTCCGCCGCTCTGCCGAAAACCCGGAGGTGCGGCTGGTGAAAGACCCCTCGCTGCGGCAGCGCCAGGGCGAATGGGTGCTGTATGGCGAAGGCGGCATTGTGCTGAAGCGCGGCCATGAACTGGCCGGCGTGCTGGCCGTGGTGGAACGGCGGTTGCTGAAGGCGGTGGAGGGCTGAGGTCTGGCCATATGAAAAAGGCGGCCCCGAAGGACCGCCTTTCACATTTTCAGACCCCTGCCCTTACCGGCCGCCGCCCAGTGCCATCGCCGCCTGCGCGCCGCCATTATCCGGCGCCACCTCGCCGGTGCGGTCGCTGATTTCAGCAAAGCGCGCGGCGACATGTTCCGCCGTCAGCTCGTCAGCCCCCAGATGGATGCCGCGGGTGAGCGTCACGTAGGCGCGCTCGATGCCGCCGCCGCCAGCGTTGAGGATGACGTTGGTCGGCGCTTCTTCCGACACCAGATAGAC
>NZ_JAUMBI010000143.1:0-4036 GCF_032115815.1 Sandarakinorhabdus sp. | reverse complement strand
GCCACCAGTTCGGCATCCAGATCGCTGGCATCCAGTTCCTGGCAGGCGCCCAGATAGGTGTTCATCGTGCGCTCGCCATCGGGCGTCACCACGATCAGGCAGCGCCCGGTGGGCGGGCCGCCCGTTGCCGCCGCCGTGTCAAATGCCACGCCGGCCGCGCGGATATCATGGGTGAACACGTGGCCCAGCTGATCGCCCGCCACCCGGCCCACAAACGCCGTGCGCGCGCCCAAGGCCGCTGCACCCACCACCGAATTGGCCGCCGAACCGCCGCTGATCTCGCGCCCGGGGCCCATGGCGGCATAGAGCGCCTCGGCCTCACCGGCATCGATCAGGCGCATGCATCCATGCTCGATCCCACGGCTGGACAGGAAATCCGGGCTCTCGCTGCTGATCACATCAACGATGGCGTTGCCCATGGCGAGAATGTCATACTGCGGCATGCACGGCTCCTGAAAATGCAGGCCGTGCCATAGCCGCTTGCCCCGCCCCTGCCCAGACCTTACCTAAAGGGCGAAATGCCCGCCGCCTTCATCCTCAGCTTCGCCCAACTGTGGGACCCGGCCATCCGCCGTATCCTGCTGCGCGCGCTGCTGCTCACGCTGATCCTGTTCGCCGGCCTGGCGTGGGCGGTGTTCAAGGGCATCGCCATGATCGAAACCAATGGCTGGCCAGAATGGCTGCAAAGCTTCTGGACCAACGGCGCCGGCGATGCCGCAGCTTTCCTGCTCTCCATGCTGCTGACATGGTTGGGCTTCACCAGCATCGCCACCGCCGTGATGGCCATGTGGCAAGACGAGATCATCGTCGCCGTCGAAACCCGCTACTACCCCCACGCCAAGGGCCACGCGCTCGGCCTCGGCGTCGAACTCGCCATGGGCGGGCGGGCGGCGATCCGCGTCGCCCTGATCAACCTGTTGCTGCTGCCGGCCTATCTGCTGCTGCTCGTCACCGGCATCGGGCCGCTGATCCTGTTCATCATCGCCAACGGCTGGGCCCTGGGCCGCGAATATCTCGAAGCCGTCGCCGCCCGCCACGTGGCGTTGGGCGAATCCCGCGCCTGGCCGGGGCAGCACAAATGGGACTCATGGGGCATCGGCATCGGCACCGCCGGGCTGTTCGCGGTGCCGGTGCTCAATCTGGTCGCGCCAGTGATGGGCGCGATGATGGCCACGCATATCTTCCACCGCGAGCGGGAAGACGAGGCCAAGGCGCGGGCGGCTTAAAGAATCCCGCCGCCCATGAACAGGCGGAACGCGCCGACCACGATGACGATCAGGTTGAGGTTCCGCCCGGCGTCCTTGCCGGACAGGAAGCCCAGCCCCAGCCCGACCATGGCGAGCGGGATGATCGCCCAGTTGGCCCAGCCCAGGAAGGGCAGGAAGGCGAAGATGGCGAGGCCCAGCGCGACCAGGCCGATCATGAGCGAGACGATGTTCAGCATGGATTGAATGTGGAGATGGCCGGGGGCGGCGCAAGGTGTCGCAGCGGCAAAATTCACAGGGTTGCCGCTGCCCCGATTCGGGTTTACGTAAACGTCAACCTGCAAGCTGGGGAGTGAAGCCATGGACCTGAATTTCAGCGCCGAAGATGTTGCCTTTCGTGACGAAGTGCGCGCCTTCATCCGCGATGCCTATCCGTCTTATCTGCGTGAGAAGATCGACGAGGGTGAAGAGATGGCGAAGGAAGATTTCCTCGCCTGGCACAAGGTGCTGCATGAAAAGGGCTGGATCGTTCCGGCCTGGCCGACTGAGTATGGCGGCACCGGCTGGACCGCCACCCAGCGTTATATCTGGTCGGAAGAAACCGCCGCCGCCGATACCGTGCGCCTGATGCCGTTCGGCCTGTCGATGGTGGGCCCGGTGATCTACACGTTCGGCACGCCGGAGCAGAAGGCCAAGTTCCTGCCGCGCATCCTGAGCGGCGAGGATTGGTGGTGCCAGGGTTATTCCGAACCCGGCGCCGGTTCCGACCTTGCCAGCTTGCGCACCCGCGCCGAGCGCTTCACCGGCGATGACGGCAAGGAATATTACCGCGTCAACGGCCAGAAGACCTGGACGACGATGGCGCAGCATGCCGATTGGGGTTTCTTCCTCGTTCGCACCGATCCCACCGCCAAGATCCAGGAAGGCATCAGCTTCCTGCTGATCGACATGAAGACGCCCGGCATCACCGTGCGCCCGATCATCACCCTTGGCGGTGAGCATGAGGTCAACGAAGTCTGGCTGGAAGACGTGATCGTGCCGGTGGAAAACCGCGTGTTCCACGAAAACAAGGGCTGGACCTGCGCCAAGTTCCTGCTGGCCCACGAACGCACCGGCATCGCCGGCGTGGCTGCTTCCAAGCGCAATGTTGAGCGCATCAAGCAGGTGGCGCGCAACACCGAAGATGGCGGAGAGGCCCTGCTGGCCAACCCGTTCTTCAAGCGCAAGGTGGCCGAACTGGAAGTCGATCTGGCCGCGCTGGAATATACCGAACTGCGGACTCTCGCTGGCGAAAGCAGCGGCAAGGGCCCGGGGCCGGAATCCAGCCTGCTCAAGATCAAGGGCACCGAAATCCAGCAGCGGCTGACCGAGTTGGCGCTGGAAGCCGCGGGCACCTATGGCGCGCCGTACTTCCGTTCGATGGGCGAAGGCGACAACAGCTTCGCCGTCGGCCCGGACAGCGCCCGCCGCACCGCACCGGTGTATTTCAACATGCGCAAGACCAGCATCTATGGCGGGTCCAACGAGATCCAGCGCAACATCATCGCAAAGATGGTGCTGGGGCTCTGACACAATAAGCGTCACCCCGGCGAAAGCCGGGGCCCATCGCCCCGACCGTGGTTACAAGCGGCAAAGGCGGGAGATGGGCCCCGGCGTTCGCCGGGGTGACGGCATTACTTTGGGGACGGAACATGGATTTCAATTTCACCGAAGAACAGACCATGCTGCGCGACATGCTTTCGCGCTATCTGGCGGATACCTACACGTTCGACGCCCGCCAGAAGGTGGTGCACGGCGGCAAGGGCTGGAACCCGGCCGTGTGGCAGGCCTTTGCCGAAGAACTCGGCGTGCTGGGCGCGCCGTTTGCAGAAGCGCATGGCGGCCTTGGCGGCGGCGCGATCGAGAACATGGTGGTGATGGAAGAAATGGGCCGCGCCATCGTGCTGGAACCCTATCTCTCCACCGTTGTCATCGGCGGCGGCGCGTTGAAGCATGTGGGCGGCGCGATTGCTGACGCCGTGATCCCCTCGATCATTGCCGGCACCACCCGCATCGCCTTTGCGGCCTATGAACCGCAGGGCCGTTTCTATCTGAACGATCTCACCACCACGCTGAAGGGCGGCCTGTTGAATGGCCACAAGGCGGTCGTGGAAGGCGCGTCACATGCCACGCATCTGCTCGTCACCGCGCGCACCGCCGGCGGCCAGCGCGATGCGGGTGGCGTGGCGCTGCTGCTGATCCCGGCCGATGCCAAGGGCATCACCCGCCGCGATTATCTCACCGTGCACGGCACCAGCGCTTCGGAAGTCTATTTCGAAAATGTCGCCGTGGGCGCCGAACATGTGCTGCGCGAAGAAGCGCTGCCGCTGATCGAAGCCGTGGTGGATGAAGCCACCGCCGCCCTGTGCGCCGAAGCCTGCGGCGTGCTGAAGGTGCTGCATGCCACCACGCTGGATTATGCCAAGCAGCGCAAGCAGTTCGGCAAGGCGATCGGCGATTTCCAGGTCATCCAGCATCGCCTGGTCGACATGTTCATGGAGGTCGAACAGGCCGTTTCCATGACCATGATGGCCACGCTGAAACTAGACACCGCCGAACGCAGCGCCGCGGTTTCGATGGCCAAGGCCAAGGTGGGCAAGGGTGCCAAGTTCGTTGGCCAGAACGCCGTGCAGGTGCATGGCGGCATCGGCATCACCCAGGAACTGGCCGTGGGCCATTATTTCAAGCGCGCCACGCTGATCGAAAACCAGTTCGGCAGCGTGGATTTCCACCTTTCCCGCTACGAAGGCATCGCGCTGGCGGCGTAAGCGCCTTCAGCAACGCAAACGAGA
>NZ_JAUMBI010000142.1:0-11248 GCF_032115815.1 Sandarakinorhabdus sp. | reverse complement strand
TTATCGGGCTTGCTTTAGTGCTTCAAATGAGGTGATGCGAGAAGCAGCCGAAACAGTTGCCGCGAATCTTCGATCTCGAACTAATCTGGATCGACTCCTTATTGACACTCGAAAGCAGTCGGTTCGTTTCGCGCCAACTCGCGGTCGTCGGCGCCGCCTGGCCTAGATGAGGGCGCTGAGCTGTCAGTCCAATGTGTTCGCAAACCGACAGAGGCTGTTGAAGAACTGGCTGATCCGCGACGCGGAGAAGCAAGGGCTCTGCGGGATCCAGTTCCTCGCGCAGTGTCAGGCGGTCGTTACCCAGGCTTGCGGCGAGGGCATGCTCGCTGTTTTCACGCCGGTGCTGTGCTTCGAGCCAGCAACCGAAGTTTTTGAACGGTAGCGGCGAGGAGGAATTCCTCATTCGCACCAGACAGACCCCGCAACTTCAGTCTTCGAAGTCCGATCGCCGATCGAGTTCGCTTAGCCGTAACCTGTCCCCCTTTATAGCCACAATCAGATAACTTCCGTCCCTCCACGATTCAGCCACCCGCCAGCGCGGACGGAGTCACCGGTCGCCAGTAGGCTTTGAGGCAAATAGCGGTTGTTTTCGAGGCAGACCTGAGTTGTCCCGACACGGCCAACGATTATGGTGCACCCGGCAGGATTCGAACCTGCGGCCTACGGTTTAGGAAACCGTCGCTCTATCCTGCTGAGCTACGGGTGCGCATGGAGTCCAAGGCCATGATGCGCTTCGGCGTTCAAGCGAAAACTTTAGCGGAAATTGCGTTTCAGGCGTCCGAACGCGCGCGCGGGCGAAAGGGCAGTGGCAAGAGCTGGATGCCATCTTCGCGCAGGGCCTTCACCTCATCGGGCGTGGCTTCCCCATGGATGCTGCGGGTTTCGCCGGCATCATGGATGGCGCGGGCTTCGGCGGCAAAGCGGTCGCCGACATAATCACTGCTGGCTTCAAAGGCGCGTTGCAGCATCAGCAATCGGGCCATCGGATCATCATTGGCGATGGATAAACTGCCACCCTTCTGGTTGGATTTGGCGGGCACGGCCGGCGCCATCACCGCCTTGGCCACCTGCGCGCTGCTGCAGACCGGACATTCAAGCAGGCCGCGCTGCTGCTGATCATCATAATCGCTGCTGGAACCGAACCAGGCTTCAAAGCGGTGGGCCCCGTCGCAGACCAGGTCATAGACGATCATGGGCCGACCACCCGAAACGGCCGTGCATGCTCCAGCGCCGGCACCTTGCCGCGCGCGGCGGCAACGGCGGCCATGTCGATGCTGGCAATGCCGATCCCCGGCGCTTCGCCCATGTCGAGCACGACCTCGCCCCACGGCGAGATCACGAGGCTGTGGCCATAGGTGGCGCGGCCGTCCTGATGCTCGCCGGTCTGCGCCGCGGCGATCACCCAGCAGCCGGTTTCGATGGCGCGGGCGCGCAGCAGAACGTGCCAATGGGCTTGGCCCGTGGGCCGGGTGAAAGCGGCAGGTACAGCGATCATCTGCGCGCCGGCCTGGGCCAGAGCCCGGTGCAGTGCCGGAAAACGCACATCGTAACAGATGGTCAGACCTAGCGCGCCCCACGGCGTGGCGGCCACTACGGCTTCTTCGCCGGCCTCATAGGCTGCAGACTCGCGCCAGCTTTCGGTTCCCAGCGCGACGTCGAACAGGTGGATCTTGGCATAGCGCGCGGTGATTTCCCCATCAGGGCCAATCAGGAACCCGCGGTTGACGAACTTTTCTGCTGTTCCCCGCAGGGCGAGGCTGCCGAGATGCACCCAGACCTTGTGCCGGGCAGCCGCTGCGCGCACGGCGGCGAGCACGGCATCATCGGCTTCATGGCAAATATGGCCGGCGGCGCGGGCCCGGTCGCGATCAAGCAGGCCGCTCATTTCGGGCGTGAAGATGATCTGCGCGCCCCTGGCTGCGGCTTCGCCGATCTGCGTGGCCAGCCGTTCGGCCTCGATCGCCGGATCGATGCCGGTGTTGGTCTGGATCAGGCCGATGGCAAGCATCATGCCGTGAGCAGCGGATCCAGTCCGCCGGCACGATCAAGCGCCTGCAGATCATCGCAGCCGCCGATGTGACGGCCATCGATGAAGATCTGCGGCACCGTCTGGCGGCCGCCGGAGCGTTCCAGCATTTCGGCCCGGCGTGGCCCGCCGGTGGAAATGTCGATCTCTTCAAAGGCGGCGCCCTTGCCCTTCAACAACGCTTTGGCCCTGGTGCAAAAAGGGCAAAGAAACTTGGTGTAGACTTCGATCTTGGCCATCGCATCCCATCCCGTTCGCAGCGGTTTGTCACACGCGCGTCATGTTCCCCTGCCCCTCGCGCAGGGCATGGGCATAGGTCAAGACCTCCACTTGTCGCGCCCCTGCCTTGACGAGCTTTGCCGTACAGGCGGAAACGGTGGCACCGGTGGTCATCACATCATCCACCAGCACCACGCTACGCCCCCTGATCTGGTCCGGCCGCACCACGCGGAAGGCACCGGCGACATTCTTCTGGCGGGCGCGGCGGCCCAGGCCTTTTGTGGTGGGTGTCGGCTTGATGCGCTCGATCGCATCCACTGCAAGCGGTCGCCCGGATTGGCGGGCGAGTTGGCGGGCGATTGCGGCGGCCTGGTTGAAACCGCGCTGCCACAGCCGCCAGCGGTGGGAGGGCACCGGCACGATCACCGCGTCTTCAGGCAGATCATCGGCCACGCGCAGCATGGCGCGGGCCATCATGCGGGCCAAATGCAGGCGACGGCCATGCTTCAGGGTCAGCACCAACTGTCGTGCCGGGCCGCCATAGGCAAAGGGCGCCCGGGCGCGGGCGAAGGGCGGTGGATCGGCCAGACAGGCGCCGCACAGGGCGGCTGCATCGCCGTCGTGCGGCAGCGGCAGGCCGCAACAGGCGCATTGTGGCGGGCCCAGCGACTGCAGTTCACCAAAACAGGCCGCGCAGAAGCGATCATCGCCATCGACGATCTCGCCGCAGCCGGGGCAGCGTGGCGGTAACACCACGTCAACGACGGCACGTAACGGGGTTGTCACCAAGGCAAGCACGGCTACCATCGCGATAGTTTGCGCCTCGGCGTGCGCCGCGTAAAGGGAGCGGGATGAGTGATCTCCTGCCCTTTGATGCTGTTCTGCGCCGCCGTCGCCATGCCGCAGCAGTGCCGGGTTTCGGCCGCGTATCCTTCCTGCATGATCTGATGACCGATGAACTACGAGAGCGCGTTGCGATGGTGGCGCGGCCGTTTGTGGATGTGCTCGATCTCGGCGGGCCGCGCGCGATCTGGCCGGCCGCAACTCGGGTGGCGCTGACCGCCAATGAGCCTGGCGTGACGGTGGCGGACGAGGATCACCTGCCCTTTGCCGATGCCAGCTTCGATCTGGTTGTTTCGGCCGGGGCACTAACCACGGTGAATGATCTACCCGCCGCGCTGGCTGGCATATCCCGCGTGCTGCGCCCCGACGGCCTGTTCGTTGCGGCGTTTATTGGGGGCATGAGCCTGGTGGAACTGCGCGCCTGCCTGCTGGAGGCCGAAGCGGCGATCACCGGCGGCGCTGGCAGCCACACCGCGCCGATGGTGGAGGCCAGTGCAGCAGCCGGTCTGCTGGCGCGCGCAGGCTTTGCCATGCCGGTGGCCGATGTCGAGCGCATTACCTTGCGTTATCCCAGCCTGTTCGGCTTGATCGAGGATCTCACTGCCATGGGTGCGCGTTCGGTGCTGCGCCAGCGCCGGCCAATGCGCCGCGATGTGCTGATGGCGGCGGCGGAGCGGTTTGCCGCGCTGGCTGACGACGATGGCAAGACCGGCGTGACCATCGAGATATTGCATGTCGCCGGCTGGGCGCCCGGCCCCGGCCAGCCCAGCCCCAAGGCCCCGGGCAGCGCCACCACCAGTCTGGCCGCGGCGCTCAAGAGCCGGGTATGACTTGCTCCAGCGCGCCAAATCGCCCTACGCTTCATTGATGGATGCCGCCGCCACCTATCTCGTCGTGATCGACGACAGCCCGGAAAGCCGGGTGGCGATGCGCTTTGCCGTGCTGCGCGCGGCGCATGTGGGTGCTGATGTGCGGCTGATGAGTGTGGTACGCCCGACGGAGTTCATGCATTTCGGTGCCGTACAATCGATGATGGCCGCCGAAGCGCGCGACGAAGCGGAGGCGCTGCTGGCGCAATTGGCCGGCGAGGCCGAGGCGATGGAAGGCGTGCGGCCGGGCGTGCTGGTGCTGGAAGGCGAGCCATCGGCGCTCATCCTCGCGCATGTGAAGGACAATCCCGGCATTCGCGCGCTGGTGCTCGGCACCGCCAGCCGTGGCACACCGGGGCCGCTGGTGAGCTTCTTTGCTGGTGAACGCGCGGGCAGCCTGCCCTGCATTCTGATGCTGGTGCCGGGCAGCCTCGATCCGGACCGGCTGGCAACGATTGCCTGAATCACGACGATAATTGTCTGAATTGGCTTGAAGCGACTGGCGCGCTGGGCCATATCGACGAGACGTGAAGGAAAGGCCCCGCCCATGTTCATCGAAACCGAACAGACCCCGAACCCGATGACGCTGATGTTCCGCCCCGGCCAGAAGGTGACCGGTGCCGACGGCGTTGACATTCCCACCCCGGAAGCCGCCGAGGCTTCGCCGCTGGCCGCCGCCCTGTTCGCGCTGGGTGATGTGGACCGGGTGTTCTTTGGCCATGATTTCGTTTCGGTCACGCGCAACCCGGCCGGTGCCGACTGGCCGGCGCTGAAGCCGCAGATTTTGGGCGTGCTGGTCGATCATTTCACCAGCGGCGCTCCGCTGTTTACCGGTGCCGTGCAGGAAGCCGCCACCGATGACGATCCCGCCGATGCCGATATCGTGATGCAGATCAGAGAGTTGATCGAAACCCGGGTACGCCCGCAGGTGGCCGAGGACGGCGGCGACATCGTCTATCGCGGGTTCCGCCAGGGCACGGTGTTTCTGGAGATGCAGGGCGCCTGCTCAGGCTGCCCGTCGAGCACGATGACACTCAAAATGGGCATTGAATCGTTGCTGAAATACTATGTGCCCGAAGTCCTTGACGTGCGGGCGGTTTGATCATGACCGGATCGCCGCTGGATGGTGTCGCGCTGGCGCAGCTTTTTACCGACGCGCGCACCCATTACGGGTGGGACGCGACGCCCGTCACCGAGGCCGATCTGCGTCAGCTCTATGATCTGGTGAAGATGGGACCGACCTCGGCCAACGGCTCGCCGGCACGATTCCTGTTCTGCCATTCGGCCGAAGCCCGTGAAAAGCTGGCGGCCTGCACCAGCGTCAACAACCAGCCCAAGGTGAAGGCCGCCCCGGTCACGGTGATCATCGGCTTTGATCCGAAGTTCTATGACAAGCTGCCCGAGCTGTTCCCGCATGTCGATGCGCGGCCGTGGTTCAACTGGAGCGCCGACTTTGCGCGCGAAACCGCCTTTCGCAACAGCAGCTTGCAGGGCGCTTATCTGATCATGGCCGCGCGGGCGCTGGGCTGGGACACCGGGCCGATGTCGGGGTTCGACAAGACTGCGGTGGATGTCGCCTTCTGGGGCGATACCGGCGTCGAGACCAATTTCATCTGCTCGCTGGGCAAGGGTAATGGCGAGGGCCTGTTCCCGCGCCTGCCACGCTTGTCGTTTGAGGATGCCGCGCAAATCCTGTAGCGGCGCCCGGGTGACCTTCCTTGCCCTTTCCACTTCCTCGCCGGCGCTTTCGATTGCGCTGGTTGATGGCCCACGCGTTCTGGCGCGTCATCATGAACTGATCGGGCGCGGCCATGCCGAAGCGCTGGTGCCGGCAATCGCGGCCCTGCTGGCCGGGCGGCAGGCTGATGCGATCATCGTCGATATCGGGCCGGGCAGTTATACCGGCATCCGCATCGGCATCGCGGCGGCCCGAGCGCTGGGGGTGGCGTGGGGCGTGCCGGTGCACGGCGTCTCCGCGCTGTCGCTGGTGGCCGCGCAGGCCTTTGCCGCGGATCCGGCCTTGGACAGCGTGTTTGCGCTGATCGATGCCGGACGCGGCCATGCGGCAGGTGCGCTGATCGGGCCAGACCTGGTGGCACCGCTGCCGGCGGTGATTACCGCGCTGCCGGCGGGTGCCGCCGTGGCAGGCGCGGGTGCCGTCCTGCTGCCGGGCGCTGCCGCGCTGCATCCTGATCATCCCGATGCGGCTTTTGCCGGCAATCTGCCGCCAGCGGCGCTTGGCACGCCGCAGGCGCTTTACGCCGGCGGTTGAGCTGATTATCCCGTCGCCTGTGGACACTGCCGCTGCCCCGGAAGCCAGCTCGAACCCTGGCCTCGTTATCGTTCCGGCCGACGAACGGCATCTCGACGGCCTGATGGCTGTGATGCATGCGGCCTTTGATCCGCGTTATGGTGAAGCCTGGTCGGCGGCACAGCTGGCGGCAACGCTGACATTGCCGGGCTGCTGGGGGCGGCTGGCGCTGGTGGGAGCGCAGGCTGTCGGATTCAGCCTCTGCCGCGCGGCTGGGCCGGAAGTGGAATTGTTGTTGATCGCGGTGACACCGGCCTTGCACCGTCAGGGCATCGCCGGCCGCTTGCTACTGCGTAGCCAAGAAGACGCCATGGCGCGCGGCGCCAGCGAATTGTTCCTGGAAGTCCGCGAGGATAATGAAGCGGCCAAGTATATGTATAATCGGGCGGGATTTGTGCAGGTTGGGCGCCGCGCTGACTACTACACGGCCAAGGACGGTAGCCGTCGCGCGGCGATTACAATGCGATATAGTCTCGAACAGTTGGTAGGATAGGCATTTCGGGTTGCAAAATCCTTTCCCGAAGTTCAATAGGACGATGGCGGTTTAAGATATCGCCAATGTTCACGGGTCAAGGATATAAAAATGACAGAAAATTCACAGTCTCATACCGAATTGCTGGCTTTGACGGCTGATATCGTTGCATCGCACTTTGCCAACAACACGGTTGCGCCGGCCGAAGTGCCGGGCGTCATTGAAAGCGTCTACGCCACGCTCGCACGTCTGGGCACGCCCGTCGAAGTGCCGGTGCCGAAACAGGAGCCGGCTGTTGCTGTGCGCTCGTCGATCAAGCCGGACTATATTGTCTGCCTGGAAGACGGGAAGAAGCTGAAGATGCTGAAGCGTCACCTGATGACGCGTTATGGCATGACGCCCGACGATTATCGCACCAAGTGGGGCCTGCCGGGCGATTATCCGATGGTCGCGCCCAATTATGCCGAACAGCGTCGCACGCTGGCCAAGTCGATTGGCCTCGGCACCAAGCGCACCTCCAAGCCGCGCGGTCGCCCGCGGAAGAATCCGGCCTGATTTCTCGGCATGGCTGATTGCCGGGCCTGGGAGGGCCGCGCCCGGCAATCAGCCCGCCAATCACGCTGCTTGCTCCCGCTTGCCTTGGCCCCTAATTACAGGGCAGGGCAGCGATTTGGTTCAGCGGGAGAATGGCAGTGACCACGCCCATCGACATCGAGGCGCTGTGCCTGAAAAAGGGCCTGCGCATCACCGAGCAGCGCCGGGTGATTGCCCGCGTGCTGAGCGGCGTGAGCGATCACCCTGATGTGGAATCGCTGCACCGGCGCGTGGCCGAAGTGGACCCGCGCATTTCGATTGCCACTGTCTATCGCACGGTGAAATTGTTCGAAGAAGCCGGCATATTGGAACGCCATGAATTCCAGGGCGGTCGTTCCCGTTATGAAACCGTGGCCGATGGCCATCATGATCATCTGATCGATATCGACACCGGCGACGTGATCGAATTCCATGATCCCGAGCTCGAGGATCTGCAGCGCCGCATTGCCGAAAAGCTGGGCTATCGCCTCGTCGATCACCGCATGGAGCTTTATGGCCAGGCCCTCAAGAAGCCAGCCTGAACCTTTGATGCAACGTCGCCCGCCGTCGGCCCGGCGCCTGGGGAAGACCCGCACTGCGCTTGGTGCCGTTGCTACCGCTGCTGCCACGGTGCCGGCCGAGATGTTGCTGCGTGCGATCACCCTGCGCAACCGGCCCTATCTGCCGATCTGGTTTCACCGCGGCCTGTCGCGTTCGCTGGGACTCAGCATCACCACCCACGGCCATCCGCCCCGGCGCGGCAAGGTGCTGTATATTGCCAACCATCTGAGCTGGACTGATATTCCAGTGCTGGGCGCGCGAATCCACGCCAGTTTCGTCGCCAAATCCGAAGTGGCCGGCTGGGGCCCGGTGGGCTGGCTCGCCAGCTTTGCCCACACGGTCTATGTCGCCCGCGATCGCCGCTCCACCGCCGCCGCCCAGAAGAACGAGATTGCCGATCGGCTGAATGCCGGTGGTTCGATCATCCTGTTCCCGGAAGGCACCAACAGCGACGGCACCGGTGTGTTGCCGTTCAAGTCTGCGCTGTTTTCGGTGGTGAGCGATGTGCCCGGCCTGATCATCCAGCCGATCACTCTGGCCTATACAAGGATCAACGGCCTGCCGGTGACCCGCCGGCACTTGCCTGATCTGGCCTGGGTGGGGGATACCGAACTCGCGCCGCACGCCATCACCTTCATGGGGCTGGGCCAGGTGACGGCAGAGATCGTGTTCCACGATCCCATCGATCCGGCTGATTATCCCGATCGCAAGGCCCTGGCACGGCATTGCCACACGCTGATCGCTGCCGGTTATCGCCGGCTGATGCGGGGTGGGTGATAATCACGCGGGATGAGGCGTGACCGGGCCGGGCAAAATGGCTATGGATGGGCGGTAACCCCGTCGGAGCCCGCAGCACACGTGACGTCACCCGCCAGCCCCAAGACCTATCATGTCAAGTCCTTCGGCTGCCAGATGAACGTCTATGACAGTGAACGCATGGGCGATCTGCTCAGCGCCGACGGGCTGACCGCCGTTGATTCACCGGACGCTGCCGATGTGGTGGTGCTCAACACCTGCCACATCCGCGAACGCGCAGCCGAGAAACTCTATTCCGATATCGGCCGCCTGCGCCAACCCCGTGCCGATGGCAGCCGCCCCACCATCGTCGCCGCCGGTTGTGTGGCCCAGGCCGAAGGGGCCGAAATCGGCCGGCGCGCGCCTGATGTTGACGTGATCGTGGGCCCGCTCGCCTATCACCGCCTGCCCGAACTGCTGAAGCAATCCGAAACCGGCCGCGCCGTCGATATCGACATGCCGGCGGTGCCGAAGTTCGACTCCCTGCCGCAGCGCCGCATCGCGCAGGCCAGCGCCTTCCTCACCGTGCAGGAAGGCTGTGACAAATTCTGCACCTTCTGCGTGGTGCCCTACACGCGCGGGCCGGAAACCAGCCGGCCGGCGGCGGATCTGATCGCCGAAGCCCAGGCGCTGGTGGCGCGCGGCGTGCGGGAAGTCACCCTGCTCGGCCAGAATGTGAACGCTTACGTTGATAGCCTTGGGGCAGGCCTCAGCCTGTCCGGCCTGATCCGCGCGCTTGCCGAAATCGATGGGCTGGAACGCATCCGTTATACCACCAGCCACCCGCGCGACATGCATGAAGATCTGATCGCGGCGCACGTGGAAGTGCCGAAACTGATGCCTTATCTGCACCTGCCCGTGCAGTCCGGCTCCAGCCGCATCCTCAAGGCCATGAACCGCGCTCACACCCGGGAATCCTATCTGGCGACGCTGGCCACCCTGCGTGCCGCCCGTCCGGATATTGCGCTGTCGGGTGATTTCATCGTTGGCTTCCCCGGCGAGACCGAGGCCGATTTCGAAGACACGCTGAGCATCGTGCGCGAAGTACAATATGCTGCCGCCTATTGCTTCAAATACAGCATCCGCCCCGGCACGCCGGCGGCCACCATGCCCGATCAGCTATCCGAAGCAGTGAAGGACGAGCGCCTCGCCCGTCTGCTGGCTGCCGTGTCCGAAGGTAGCCTGGCCTTCAACCGCAGCACCGTCGGCCGCCGCTGCAAGGTTCTTCTGGAACGGCCGGGCCGCAAGCCGGGCCAGCTGATCGGCAAGACGCCGTGGCTGCAATCGGCCGTGGTTTCCATCCCCGGTGCCGCCATCGGTGATCTGGTCGAGGTGGACATTGTCGATGCGCACCCCAACAGTGTTGAAGCCGTTCCCGTCGTCCCCTCCAAACAGGAAAGTGCTGCTGCCTGATGTCGAAGAAAGCCCCGCGTGGCCCGCTCGCCGCCACTGACCGTGTCCGGCTGGAGATCGAATTCGACAAGGTGCAATTGCTGGGGCCGCTGTTCGGCCAATATGATCAGAATCTGATCGCGCTCGAAGGCCAGTTGGGTGTCTATATCAGCGCCCGTGGCAACCGCGTGGTGGTGGAAGGCCAGGCTGATGCCGCCGCGCGCGCCCGCGATGTGCTGACCACCCTGTACAGCCGGCTGGTGAAGGGCGAGCAGATTGATACCGGTGATGTGCTGGGCGCAGTTGCCATCGCGTCTGATCCGTCGCTGGATGGGCTGATTCACGCCGATAGCGGCGCTGCGCCCACCACGGCGGCCATCCGCACCCGCCGCAAGACCATCGTGGCGCGTTCGCCCACCCAGGTCCGCTATATCGAGGCGCTGGGTTCGTCGGACGTGATCTTCGCCCTCGGCCCGGCCGGCACCGGCAAGACCTATCTGGCTGTTGCGCAGGCCGTGAGCCAGCTGATCGCCGGCAGCGTGGACCGGTTGATCCTGTCGCGCCCCGCCGTGGAAGCCGGCGAGCGTCTGGGTTTCCTGCCCGGCGACATGAAGGAAAAGGTCGATCCCTATCTGCGCCCGCTCTACGACGCGCTGTACGACATGCTGCCGGCCGAACAGGTGGAACGCCGGCTGGCCTCGGGCGAGATCGAGATTGCGCCGCTGGCTTTCATGCGCGGGCGCACGCTGGCCAACGCCTTCATCATTTTGGATGAAGCGCAGAACACCACGCCGCTGCAGATGAAGATGTTTCTCACCCGATTTGGCGAACGCAGTCGCATGGTGATCTGCGGCGATCCCAACCAGGTCGATTTGCCGGTGGCGGGCTCGTCCGGGTTGGCCGATGCCGTGCGCCGGCTGGACGGCGTGGAAGGCATCAGCACCCTGCGCTTCTCGGTCAAGGAAGTGGTGCGCCACCCGATCGTTGGCCGCATTGTCGAGGCCTATGAAGGCCCGGCCAAGGACGGCTGATGCTGGTTGTTGAAACCGATGTGGTGGCGGGTGACTGGCCGGCGGCGGATTGGCCGGCCTTGACGTGCGCCGCCGTGGCGGCGGCCCTGGCCGAAACCCCCTATGCCGAACTGGCCGATGCGCCGATGGCGGTGGAAGTGGCGGTGCGCCTTTCCG
>NZ_JAUMBI010000141.1:0-15668 GCF_032115815.1 Sandarakinorhabdus sp. | reverse complement strand
CGATGTCCGCGCCCGGCGGCTGATCCAGGCTCTCACCATCGGGCCGGTTGTTGACGATGGTGCGGAAACCCTGTGCGGCGGCAAGCGCCACATCATCGGAAGCGATTTGCGGCGCGACGGAGACGCCTTGGGTGATACGGGTGAACATACGCACGAGGTTAGGCCCAGTGGCGCCGGGGCTCAATAGGGGATGGTGCGAGTTATGGTCCTGGCATCTGGCCTTGCAACACGGCAGCGCCCTTGCTTGTGACAGTTGGCTGCAGCCCGCCGCAGCCTATTCTGAAGCGCAACAAGGAGCACGCAATATGCAGGATCTGGTGGGCAAGGTCGCCTTCGTCACGGGCGCGGCATCGGGCATCGGGCTGGGTATCGCCGAAGCGCTGGCGCAGGCCGGCGTGAAGGTGATGATGGCCGATATCGAGCAGGACGCGCTCGATGCGCTGGTGGCGCGGCTGGCGGCGACCAATGCCGATGTGGCCGGCGTGCGCGCCGACGTATCGTTGAAGGACGAACTGCAAAAGGCCGCCGATGCCACCATCGCGCGGTTCGGCAAGGTGCATATCCTCGTCAACAATGCTGGCGTGGGCGGCGGCGGCACTTATGGTGAATGGAGCGATGCCAGCTGGGACTGGGTGATCGGCGTCAACCTGATGAGCGTGGTGTGGGGTATCGAGATCTTCGGGCCGCTGATGGAATCGCATGGTGAAGGCGGCCAGATCGTGTCCACCGCCTCGATGGCCGGGCTCGTGGCCGCCGTGGCGCCGGGTTACAATGTCACCAAATATGGCGTGGTCGCGCTTTCGGAAGGGCTGCGGCCGACGCTGGCCACGAGGGGTATCGGCGTGTCGGTGCTGTGCCCCGGTTTCATCCGCACCCGCATCATGGAATCGGCCCGCGCGATCCCCGAACGCCTTGTGGGCCAGATCGCCCTGCCCGATCCCACCGCGCTGCCGAACGAATTTGCCGTGATGGCCACCCAGGCCATCCAGAACGGCATCGATCCGCTTTATGTCGGTGAACTTGTGGTGGAGGGTATCGAGGGCGACTGGCCCTATATCTTCACCGACAACAATTTCGAAGGCGGCGTCGATCTGCGCTTTGCCGCGATCAAGGCCGGTTTCGACAAGATCAGGGGGCGCACGCCGCGGCACTGAACTTCCCGGAACTGCCAGACCTACCCCGTCACCCCGGCGTTCGCCGGGGTGACGACATCTTGAGGTCAGGCAGCCGCGATCGTCGTGCGGTGCAACAATCGGGCGTGGCCCTGATAGCCACCGGTGGCCGCGTGCAGCACGGATCGATTGTCCCACATCACCAGCATGTTCTTCTGCCAGCGATGGCGATACTGGAACTGCTCCTGCCCCTGCCAGTGATACAGCTCCACCAGCAGCGGCAGCGCCTCTTCCTCGCTCATGCCTTCAAAGCCGATGATATAGCCCAGGCAACCGAACAGGCCTTTGCGGCCGGTTTCGGGGTGATGGCGGATGAAGGGATGCTGCTGCGTCGCCCGCGCCGCTTCCGAAGGCCGGATCGTCATGCTGCGGCCTTTATCGCCGGCGCCGTAGAAGCCTTCCGGCGCATAGGCCTTCTGCGCCGAATGAATGGCCACCAATCCTTCGATGCGCGCCCGCAATTCCGCCGGCATCGCATCGAGCGCCAGGTGCTGATTGGCAAACAGCGTGTCGCCGCCCGCTGGCGGGATGGTGAGGCCATAGAGGCAGGTGCCGGCCGGCGGGCGGGCCTGGAAGCTCCAATCGGTATGCCAAGTCTCGGCAAAGATCGGCGCGGTTTCATTCGCATCGCGCTGGATGGCGATCACGTGGGTGCGGCCGGGGATGGGCGCGATGAACGGGTCCTCGCCGAAGCCGCCCATGGCCATGGTGAAGCGCTCCAGATCATCGTCAGACAGGTGCTGATCGGGGAAGGCCAGCACATGATGTTGCAGCCAGGCCGCGCGGATGGCGGCAACATCCTGGGGCGCCAGCGGAGCCGCCAGATCAACCCCCGTCACCACGGCGCCACAGGCCTGACCGCTTGGTTCGACGTGCATCATCTTTCCCCTTCCCGCCAATGCTGGCAGCCCCAGCGGGCGGCCGTCAATGGCCCGGTGCGGCCGGCCCGGTGACGTTGACGCGCGGAATCAGCCACACCGCCGCCGCCGCGATCAGGAAAAGGACGCCGGCGTTGGAATAGATGTGGAGGTTGGCCACGGTCGCCGCCTGCACATCCACCATGCGTTCGATCACCCCGCGCGCCTGTTCGGCCGACATGCCGGCGCCCTGCATCTTCTGCACCATCGTCTCCGCACCGTTCAAACTGTCCACCAGCGCGGTGCGGACATGGCGGGATTCATTCTCCCAACTGCTGGTGGCGATGGCCGCGCCGATCGCCCCGCACAAGGTGCGTACAAAGCTCATGATACCGGCGGCGGAGACATATTCGCTGTCCTTCACGCTGCCCAGCGCCAGGCTGGTCAAACCGATGAAGAAGAACGGCATGCCGAATCCGGTGAGGAAATGCGGCAGCGCCAGCGCGAAATAGTCGCTTTCCGTGGACCAGGTGGTGCGCATCAAGGCGACCACGCCCAGCCACGCCACCCCGGCGCTGACCGTGATGCGCGGATCGACCCGGGTCAGCAGCAGGCCGGCAATCGGCGCCATGCCCACCGCCATCACCCCGATCCACGCCACCGTGTTGCCGGCCTGGCTGGCGGTATAACCCAGCGTCGATTGCAGCCACAGCGGCGTGAGCACGACGATGGCAAAGAAGCTGCCGAACACCAGGGAAACGACGCCGGTCGCCATGGCAAAGCCGCGATGGCGGAAGATGCGGATATCGACGATCGGGTGATCATCGGTGAGTTCCCAGATGATGAAGGCAACCGTGCCAACAGCGGCGATCACGGCCAGCGCGATGATCCGGTTGGATTCGAACCAGTCATGTTCGCGCCCGGTATCCAGCATGATCTGGAAGGCGCCGATGCCGATCACAAGCAGGATGAAGCCGACGACGTCGATGGGCTGGCGGGCGATGGTGGTTTCGAACGGCTTCATCATCCGCGAAATCACGATGAAGCACAGCGCCACCACCGGCAGGTTGATGAAGAAGATCCAGTGCCACGACATGTTGTCGGAGATCAGCCCGCCCAGGATCGGGCCCAATATGGGCGCCGCCGTGGTGGTGGCCGCCCACAAGCCGATGGCGGCGCCGCGCTGTTTCGGAGGGAAGATCACCACCAGCAGCGCTTGCGACAGCGGCATCAGCGGCCCGCCGGCAAAGCCCTGCAAGATGCGGAACAGCACAAGGCCTTCGATATTCTGCGACAGACCGCACAACAGCGAAAACAGGCCGAAACCCGCCAGCGAGACAAGGAACCAGCGCACCGTGCCAAAGCGCAGCGCCAGCCAGCCAGCCAGCGGCACCGAAATGGCATCGGCAACGGAATAGCTGGTGATCGCCCAGGTGCCCTGCGCCGGCGCGATCGCCAGGCTGCCGGCGATGTGCGGCACGCTCACGTTGGCGATGGTGGTATCCAGCACCACGGTAAAATTGGCCAGCGCCATGGTGAAGGCGGTCAGCCACAGCGTACTGCCGGTCAGCGGTTCCGGCGGCGCTGGCGCGGCTTCGGCCTCGCTCATTCGCGCGTGTCCACCACCGCCGTCATTGACATGCCAACCCGCAGCGGATGCGCTTTCACTTCGCCGTCATCCAGCGCGATGCGCACCGGCAGGCGCTGCACCACCTTCACCCAGTTGCCGGTGGCATTCTGCGCCGGGATCAGCGCAAAAGCCGCACCGGTGCCGCCGGCCATGCCGACCACCTTGCCGCGATAGGTGACGCTGCCGCCGTAAAGATCGGATTCCAGCTCCACCATCTGGCCGAGGCGGATGGTCTTGAGCTGGCTTTCCTTGAAATTGGCGTCGACGAACAGGCCAACCGTTGGCACCAATGTCATCAACGGCGCCCCGGCAGCGACGCGCTGGCCGATCTGCACGTTGCGGTTGGTGACGATGCCGGCGACCGGCGCCTTGATCACGGTGCGATCCAGATCGAGCTTCGCCCTGGCCAGCGCGGCTTCCGCTGCGCGAATGTCGGGCGCGGTGGAAAGGGTCGTGCCCCGCACCATTGCGGCAGCCGCCGCCGCATCACCGGCTGCCGACCGCGCGGTGTCCTGCGCGGCGGCAACGGCGGTGCGCGCCGCATCGCGGGTGGCCATGGCAGCCGCCAGCGCAGCCCGCGCCGCGCCCAGCTCCTCGTTCGACACCGCGCCACTGCCGGCCAGCGTCTGGCGGCGATCAAATTCGCCCTTCACGCGGGCCAGCAGGGCTTCGGCCTCCAGAAGGCGACTGCGCGCCGAGGCAATCTCGGCCGTGCGGCCGGCCGCCCGTGCCGCAGCCGCATCGGCCATGGCGCCAGCCTGGCCATAACGCTGCCGCGCCTGCGCCAGCGCCGCTTCGGCCTGCGCCACGGCAATGCGCGCGTCGGCATCGTCCAGCACCACCAACACATCGCCAGCCTGCACGGCCTGGGTGCCGCCCACCTTCACCGCCGTCACGGTGCCGGCCAGTTGCGGCGTCACCAGCGCGGTGTCGCCGCCCACATAGGCGTTGTCGGTTTCGACCCGGCCGCGGGAGAAGATCGTCCAGTACAGGCCGCCAAGCAGCGCGGCGATCACCACCACCCCGCCCAGCACCCGCAGGGCGCGGGCGCGCTTGGGGTTGCCGGTTGCAGCCGGCGTTTCGATTGCCGGGTTAGCCATATCAGCCATCACTGGCCCTCCTGTTCCCGAAAGCCGCCGCCCAGCGCGCGCACCAGCGCAACATCGGCAGCAAGGCGAAAGGCATCCACATCGGCCAGCGTGCGCCGGGCGGTGACCACGGCATCATCGGCGGTGAGCACCAGCAACTGGTTCGACAGCCCGGCGTCGTAACGCAGCGCCGCCACCTTGCGGGCGCGCTCCGCTTCGGCCAGCCCCTGCGTGAGAACCTCGCGCTGCAAGCCCAGCGCCGTCACCGCGCCGGCAGCATCGGCCACTTCATTCAACGCGCGCAGCAGGGCCGCATCATGCACGGCCACTGCCGCCACCCGCGCCGCACGGGCACTGCGCGCTTCGGCGGCGCGGCGGCCGCCATCCAGGATCGGCAGGCTCAACGCCGGGCCGAACTGGGCATAAAGGCTGTTGCCTTCCAGCAGCTTGCCAAAGCCCAGGCTCTGCTGGCCGATGGTGGCGTTCAGCGTCAGATTGGGCAGGAAGGCGCGGCCGGCCGCCATTTCGCGGGCACCGCTTGCCTCGGCGCGCAAGCGCGCGGCAACGATATCGGGCCGGCGCGCCACCAGATTGATGGAAACGCCATCAGGCAGGCCGGGCGGCAGCGGCTTGATGCTGGGCGGCGTGATGCTGAACCCGCGATCCGGCCCGGCGCCCAGCAGCAGCGCCAGCCGTCGCCGCGCCGCCGTCACCTGGGCGGCAGCCGCCACCAGATCGCTTTGTGCCAGCGCCAGCCGGGTCGCGGCCTGGGCGCGGGCGCCGTCATTGTCGAGGCCCGCCGTCACACGATTGGCGGTCAGATCCAGCGTCTGCCGGCGGATGGCGAGCGCGTCGCGGGTGACGGCCAGGCGGTCAAGCGCGGCGCCGAAATCGGCGTAGGCCGCCGCCACGCTGGCCGCCAGGAACAGCCGTGCCTGCGCCCGCTCCACCGCCACCGCTTCGGCCTCGCGCCGGGCGGCGCGCAGTTGGGCCCGGCCTTGGCCCCACAGATCGAGACTCCAGCCGGCCTGCAGATTGATCAGCCCCGATTCGAGCACGCCCGGCGGCACGAACTGCGGCGGAATGCCAAGATTGCGGGAAAGTTGCTGGCCGCCAAGGCTGGCATTGCCGGTCAGGGATGGCAGCAGTGTCGCCCGGCTCTGGCGCGCGGCGGCATCGGCGGCGGCAACGCGGGCTTCGGCAGCGGCCATGTCGGGATTGCCGGCCAGCGCTTCGGCCACCAGCGCGCTCAACTGCGGATCACCCCAGGCCTGCCACCAATCCGCCGCCGGCCAGTCGGTCTGGCCCTTCCCGGAAAGGGTGACCGTGCTGGCCGCCGAGGCCGGCGCGCGCGGCACCGGCGCTGGCCCCAGCTTGGGCGGCACGGCGCAGGCGGCAAGGGCCGCAGCCATGAGCAGGGTGGAGAGCGAGCGGCGCACGAGAGCCAATCCGGACGAGAGAAGACCAAGGCGGCTTTGAGCCTTGCTCAATTGCCCGTCAACCTCACACTCGTCATGAGCGGGCGCGCTGCTTGTCGCAGCCAGGGACGGCAGGGATTACAGGAACGCCCGCAGCTCTGCCACGAACCGATCAAACTGGTCGTGGTGGAGCCAGTGGCCGGCGTTTTCGAACGTCACCACCCGGGCGGTGGCGAAATGTTCGATGCGGCCATCGTCCACCGGGTTCGACGCCCAGCTTTTTTCACCATACATCAGCAGCGTCGGGCAGGTGATACGGCTCCACAGCTGGGCAACCAGTTCCGGATTGGTGTCGTGCGCCCACGGCAGGTGAAGATAATTGTCGAACTTCCAGCTGTAGCTGCCATCCTCGTTGCGGTGGGTGCCGTGGATGGTGAGGTGGCGGGCCTGTTCTTCGGACAGGAAGCTGTTTTCTGAAATCATGCGCGCGAACGCCTCTTCCAGCGTCGCATAGCGCTTGGGCTGGCGGGCAGCGGCGGCGCGCTTGGCTTCGATCCATTCGCGCTCGCGGGTGGCAAAATCGCTCTTCCGGCGTTCGGCCAGCATCTTGGGTGATGGGCCCAGGCCTTCAATGGCCACCAGCTTCTTCACCAGTTCGGGATAGAGGCCGGCATAGCGCAGCGCGATATTGCCGCCCATCGAATGGGCCACAATGGTCACCGGCGCCAGTTTGAGCTGATGCACCAGCTGCGCCAGATCATAAACATGGGCGTGGGTGTTGTAATCGCCGTCGCCCGACCAGGCCGAATCGCCGTGGCCGCGCCAATCGGGCGCGATGATGTGCCAATCGCGCTGCAGTTCGCGCGCCGTCCAGTCCCAGCTGCGGGCGTGGTCGCGGCCACCGTGCAGCAACAGCAGCGGCGGCGCCTCCGGATTGCCCCAATCGCAATAATGCAGCCGCATGCGCTGAGAAATGAAGCTGTGGGAAGTGGGGCCGAGATCGATCATTTCCGCCCTTTGCCATGATGCCAGGGAACAGACCAGCGTTTGGGGCGTTACAACCTGCTCGGAAAATAAACGCGATGGCCAGTTGCCATCCAGAGGAGAGATAGCATGGGTTGGATCGTGGCATTGATCGTGGGCGGCATCGCCGGCTGGCTGGCCAGCATGATGATGAACCGCAACGACAGCATGGGGCTGTTCCTCAACATCGTCGTCGGCTGCGTTGGTTCGGTGCTGGGCAATTTCCTGCTCAACCAGTTCGGCATTGTCGGATCGGTGCAGAATTTCTCCATCACCGGCCTGCTTGTGGCAGTTGTCGGCGCGGTCGTGCTGCTGGGGATCGTCAATCTGGTGCGGCGCGGCAGCGTTCGCTGACTCTGGCGCTGAATCAGGCCGGCTGGCGCACACCCGCCACGTGGCTCTGGTCACCGCGGGTGAATACCACATCATCGGCCAGGATGGCGGCGATGGGGATATCCCGGTCGCCGGCCAGCCGCTGATAAAACGGGCCGAAATCCGTTTCCAGCGTCACCTTCAACAGCTGATCGAAACTGGCGATGACGAAGTAATTCTGCTGGAAATCGTCGATCCGGTACGGCGTTTTCAGCACGCGTTCCAGCGTCCAGCCGAGGCGGTTGGGGCTGGCGCTGTCCAGCGCGAACAACGTTTCGCCATGGCTGGAAACGATGCCGGCGCCATAGATCGCCAGGCCCTGTTCTGACCGGATCAGCCCGAATTCCACCGTGTACCAATAAAGCCGCGACAACCGGTCGATGGCCCCATATTCCAGCGCCCGCAGCCCGCCGCGGCCATAGGCCTGCATGTAATCGGCAAAGGCCGGGTGGGCGAGCAGCGGCACATGGCCGAACACGTCGTGGAACACGTCAGGCTCTTGCAGATAATCCAGCTGGTCGGGCCGGCGGATGAAATTGCCGGCCGGGAAACGCCGGTTGGCGAGATGATCGAAAAACACTGCATCGGGCACCAGGCCCGGCACCGCCACCACTTGCCAGCCGGTCAGCGCCATCAGTTCATCATTCAACCGGGCAAAATCCGGCACGCCGGGGCGGGTGAGATCAAGCCGCTTCAATCCATCGAGGAATTCCGGCGCGACCCGGCCGGGCAGCAGCCGCGTCTGCCGGTCGAACAGATGATCCCACACGCGGTGATCGGTGGCGGTGAAATGGGCCCAATCCTGCGGGATGGTCCAATCGGGCGAAGGGGCAGAGTCTCTCACCCCGCGATTGTAGCAGGGGTGCGCTCCCCTCGCGAGTGCTTCCCGGCAGCGCGGCCAGCCTGTATCACCAAGCGGCAATTTGCGGGGAAGAAGTCATGTCACTGCCAGCCGAACGCACACCGGTGATCATCGGGGTAGGCGAATTTCTCGACCGGCCTGCCGATCCGGCTTTGGCGCTGGAACCGCTGGCGCTGATGGAAGCAGCCGTGCGCGCGGCCGATGCCGATGCCGGCGGCGGCTTTCTGGATCGCATCGACAGCCTGGATGTGATCAACCTTGTTTCGTGGCGCTATGACCGGGTGGCGGCGCGGCTGGCAGAGCGCCTGGGCATCACGCCGCCGCGCGCCGTCTATGCCATCGTTGGCGGCGAGACCCCGACAACCAAGATCCACGAAGCCGCACTGCGCATCATGAACGGCAACAGCGTGGTCGCCGTGATCACCGGCGGCGAAGCACAAAACGCCGTGGCCAAGGCAAAAGCCGCCGGCATCGAACTGCCGTGGACGCCGCCGTCGAAAACGCCGGAAAACCCGATCATCCCGTCCGATCATGTCACCCCGCTCGGCATGCAGCATGGCATTTTCCAGCCGATCCACATCTATCCGCTGTATGAAAATGCCACGGTGGCGGCCTGGGGCCTCACGCCGCGGCAGGCGCTGGCCGAAAGCGGCGCGGCCTATGAACGGATCAGCGCCGTTGCCGCCACCAACCCGTTCGCCTGGGGCCGCAAATCGTTCAGCGCCGATGAAATCACCACGGTGTCTGACGACAACCGCATGATCTGCTGGCCCTATACCAAGCGCATGGTGGCCAACAACAATGTCAACGCCGCTGCCGCCGTGCTGATGACGACGCTTGCCGCGGCCCGCGCTGCCGGCATCCCCGAAGATCGCATCATCCATGTCCACGGCGGCGCGTCGGCGGGCGAGCACATGGATTATCTGAAGCGCGATCAATATGTGCACAGCTGCGCGCAGGATGCCGTTCTGGGTCAGGCCATGCGGATTGCCCCGAACGGCTTTGACCGGGTGGAGCTCTATTCCTGCTTCCCGACCGTGCCAAAAATGGCGCGGCGCACGCTGGGCCTTGGCCCCGATGTGCCGCTCTCCGTGATGGGCGGGCTCAGCTTCGCCGGCGCTGGTCTCAACTGCTACATGCTGCACTCCACCTGCGCGATGGTGCGCTCCCTGCGCGATCGGCCCGCCGATCAGGCGCTGCTCTATGGCCAGGGCGGCTATGTCACCAAGCATCACGCGCTGGTGATCGGCAACCGCCCGGCCGAACCGGCCTGGCTGATGCTGAACAAGGATGTGCAGGACGTTGCCGAAGACGCGCGCGCCGACGTGCCGCCCTATGACGGCGCCTACGCCGGGCCAGCCGCCCTTGAAACCTACAGCATCGTCTTCGGCCGCGACGGCCAGCCCAGCCACGGCAGCGTGGTTGGCCGCACGCCCGACGGCGCCCGCACCCTCGGCAAGATCGACATCGCCGATGCCGACGCGCTGGCCACCCTGCTCAGCCTCGATGCCCACCCCATCAGCCTGCCCGGCGCGGTGAGCGTGGGTGACGACGGCCTGCAGCGCTGGCGGTTCGCCTGAACCTCAACGCGGCGCCAGTGCCGCCTCGTTGACCACGCCGCCCTGCTTATAGAGCGTGCCACCCTTCATGATGTGGGTGGGGTTCTGCAGCAGCGCGATCGTGCGCAGCACGTCGCCGCGCACGGCGATGATGTCGGCATATTTGCCCGCAGCGATGGTGCCGCTGTCCTTTTCCACGCCCATGAACTTGGCCGGCCAGTAGGTCGCGGCCTGGATTGCCTCCATCGCTGGCACATTCAGGCCGTTCACCCACACATCCAGCTCGTTCCAGGTCGTCTGGCAGTGGAAGGCCGTGGGGATGCCGCTGTCGGTTCCGATCAGCAGGATGGCGCCAGCCTTGCGCAGCTGCGCGAACTTGGTGTCCAGCGTCGGTTTGCGGCGCGGGGTGAGCTGGTTGTATTCCAGCGCCGAAACATCCTTCAGCGAGGCCTTGATGTCGGCGACGGTATCGGGCTTCAGCCCGCGCGCCCAGCAGGCATCGTCCAGCTTTTCGGGGTTGGCGAGCAGATTGCCATGGTTGAACAGGCCGCTGATGGTTGGCGTCCAATACAGCGGGTTGCCGCGCACCCGGCCTTCGGCAGCGCGGGCTTCCAGCGCCACCATGATGTCATCCGGATACTTCGGCGCCGCACCGAGCCCGGTGTGTTCGAAATTGTCGATGCCGGTTTTCAGGCCGATGCGGATTTCATCGGGCAAATGGCTGTGGCCCACCACTTTCAGGCCCAGCTTGTGCGCTTCCTCAACAATGGCGCGGGTGGTGGCTTCGCCCACTTCGTCCTGATCGACGAGCTTGATGATATCGACACCGGCGGCCTTCAGCTTGCGCACCTTGGCACGGGCGTCCTCGGCGTTGTCCACGCCCCAGCGGAAGGCCTCGGTGCCGGGATAGGCCTTCTTCTGCAGGAACGGCCCGGACACATAGAGGCGCGGGCCGGGCTTGCGGCCGGCCTTCACATCCTCGCGGATGGCGATGCTTTCGGCCAGCGGGCCACCCAGATCGCGGGCGCTGGTGACACCGGCCAGCAGCAGCTGCACGGCGCTGGCCGGCATGATTTCGGGGCCGAAGCGGGACAGGTACGCCTTGTCCCAATGGGTGTAATCGGCGTGGCCGTTGATCATCAGGTGGACGTGCATGTCCCACAGACCGGGCAGCACATCCATGCCTTCGGTGGAAACCACGGTGGCGCCGGCCGGCACCGGCAGGGTGGCGACCGTGCCAATGGCGGTGATGCGTTCGCCATCAACCAGGATCACACTATTGGCCAACGGTGGCCCGCCCTGCCCGTCAATCAGCCGCCCGCCCACCAGCGCGGTGATGGGCGCGGCCGTTGCGGCAGCACTGGCCAGCAGGCCCGCAAGGAAAAGGGTGATGGCACGCATGGTTGAAGACTCCCCTGTTATGCGCCAGCCGTGGGCCGCAGCAACGGGAGCGTCAAGCTAACGAACTGTCATCCAAGCTGATCAAGCGCATGATAGAGCAGCACGCCGGCACATACGGCGACATTGAGACTGTCAGCGGTGCCCAGCATCGGCAGTTTCACCACCGCGTCGCATTGCGCGGTGTAATCCGCCGGCAGCCCGGCCTGTTCGTTGCCCATCAGCAGGAAACACGGCGCCTGGTAGGCGTGCGCGCGATAATCCACTGCCTGATCGGTGAGCGCCGCGCCCACCAGATGGGCCGGCCCCTGCCGCAACCACGCGAAAAACTCCGGCCCGGTCGCCCGCGCCACCTGGCGGCTGAACAGCGCCCCCATGCTGGCGCGCACCGCCTCCACGCTGAACGGGTCGCACGACTGGTCGAGCAATATCACCCCGCCTGCGCCAGTGGCATCGCAGGTGCGCAGCATGGTGCCGAAATTGCCGGGGTCCTTCAGATTCTCCGCCACCAACCACAGTTTCGCGGTGCCGCGGTCGATCCGGTCCAGTGAAATATCGGGGATGGGATAGGCGGCGGCCACGGCTTGTGCATTGTCCTTGCCGGTCAACCGCTGCATCAGATCGGGGGTGGTGCGCAGGATGGTGCCGCGCAGATCCCATGTCGCGTCGATCAGCGCCTGGGTCAGCGGATGGCGTTCGGCTTCGGGCGTGAACAGCAGGGTTTCGGGCACAATGCCGGCTTCCAGCGCCTCAGTGCAGACGCGCAGCCCTTCGGCCAGAAACTGCCCCGCCTCGCGCCGCCCGCGCTTGTCGGACAGGGCTTTCAGGGCCTTCAATACCGGGTTGGACGGCGAGGAAATATCGGTGATGCGCGGCTGCATCAGAGGCCCATATCAGAGCGCGACGATATTGTAATTGTGCCAAAGCAGGATGGAGAGCGCGCCCCGGTGCGGGCGCATTGGTTCGGCCAAAGCCCGCGCGCGCTTCTCGGTGGGCCGCGCCTCCTCACCCAGCATCCGACCCAACTGGATCTGCAAGGCCAGATCGCCGGCCGGGAACACATCGGGCCGGCCTTCGGCAAACAGCAGATAGATCTCCGCCGACCAGCGCCCAATGCCCTTGATCGACGACAGCAGCGCAATCGCTGCCTCGTCCTCGTCCGGCAGCGCGCCGAAGTCGATCTGCCCGCTCGCCACCGCTTCGGCCAGCGCATGGACATAGCTGGCTTTCTGTCCCGACAGCCCGGCCGATCGCAGCACCTCGAACGGCGTCGCCGCGACGCGCGCCAGATCATCCATGTCGCCGCCGCACGTGGCTTCCAGCTTGTTCCAGATGCTGGCGGCGGCCTTGGTGCTCACCTGCTGCGCCACGATCGCCCGCATCATCGTGCCGGCGCCGCGTGGCCGCAAACGAGGCTCGGGCATGCCATGGCTGGCCAACGCTTCGGCCACCGGCGAATGATTGGCGGCCAGCGCCTGCAGACAGGCGTGCAGTTGTTCGGCGGAAAGTCCCATGCGCACCAGCCTAGCCGGCCCGCGCCCGGCTGGCCAGACAGGCAGATGGTGGCGTCCGGAAACCGCCAGTTTGGCCTTTTCGCCCCATGTCGCTATGGTGCGTCCATGGTTGAACCGCCCGTCCGCCAAGGCTTTTTCCGCGACAAGAACCGCGCCTTCTGGATCTTGCAGGGCGGCGGCTGGTTTGCCTATCTGATGTTGCGCGCCCTGTCGGGGCTGGCCAACTCAATGGGCCTCAACTTCGTGGTGCCAGCGATCATCGTGACCGCCACCGGCTTTTCCATCACCTTGCTGCTGTCGGCCGCCTATCGCCGCCTGATCGCCGTGAAGCCGATCTGGACCTGGACGCTCACCGCCATGCTGCTGATCGGCGCTTCGGGGCTGTTCTCGGTGCTGGAAGTGTGGGCGCACGCCACCTTCTATCAGCCGGATTGGCAGCCCAAGGGTGTGCAGTTCTTCGGCGCCATCCTGCTCGATTTCGCCGTGCTCGGCGCATGGACGGCGCTTTATTATGGCATCAACTATTATCTGCTGCTGGCCGAACAATCGGCACGCATGGTCAACATGGCGGCTCAGGCCAACAGCGCCCAGCTGGAAATGCTGCGCTATCAGTTGAACCCGCATTTCCTGTTCAACACGCTGAACAGCATTTCAACGCTGGTGCTGCTGAAACAGACGGAGCGCGCCAATGCCATGCTGTCCCGCCTCGCCAGTTTCCTCCGTTACAGCCTGGTGGGTGAACGCGAGGGCCTGGCGACGGTGGCGCAGGAAGCTGAAGCACTGAAACTGTATCTCGATATCGAGCGCACACGATTCGAAGCCCGCCTGCGCACCCGGTTCGATATCGCACCCGACGTGATGGAGGCCCGGCTGCCCAGCCTGCTGCTGCAACCGATCATCGAAAATGCCATCAAATATGCCGTCACCCCGGCCGAAGACGGGGCGGACATATTGGTGGACGCGCGGCGCATGGGCGATCGGCTGGTGATCACCATCGCCGATACTGGCCCCGGCCTGGGCGCGGTGCCGGCCGAAGCGTCGGGAACCAATGTGGGCCTTGGCAATATCCGCGAGCGGCTGGCGCAAAGCTATGGCGCCGATCACCGCTTCGAACTGGCCGACAATGATCCGCACGGCCTGATCGTGCTGATCGACATCCCGTTCCAGACCGATAATCCGGCACAACCCGTCGCGCCAGCGGTTGCAACGCCGGTGCTGGTTCCCCAAGTATAACGCCATGACCATTCGCACCATACTCGTCGACGACGAGCCACTGGCGATCCAGGGCCTCGAACTGCGGCTGCAGCCGTTCGAGGATGTCGAGATCATCGAACGCTGTGCCAATGGCCGCGAAGCGATCCGCGCCATCCGCACGCAGAAGCCCGATCTGGTGTTCCTGGATATCCAGATGCCGGGCTTCGATGGCTTTTCGGTTGTTTCCGGCCTGGCCGATATCGAACCGCCGCTGTTCGTGTTCGTCACCGCTTTCACCCAGCATGCGCTGAAGGCCTTCGAAGCGCAGGCGGTGGATTATCTGCTGAAGCCGGTGGAGGAAGACCGGCTGGCCGCCACCATCGAGCGTGTGCGCCAGCGCCTTGCGGAAAAGCAGGGCGCGCAGGGCGCGGAAAGACTGAAGGAAATCCTTTCCGAAGTCGCACCCGAAGCCCTGCCCGACGATCTTTCGGATGCACCGCAGGCCGGACGCTTTGAACGGGTGATCAACATCAAGGATCGTGGCCAGATCTTCCGGGTGGACGTTGGCGATATCGAACGCATCGATGCCGCCGGCGATTACATGTGCATCTACACCGCCGATCAGACGCTGGTTCTGCGCGAGACGATGAAGGATCTGGAACGCCGGCTCGATCCGAAGAAGTTCCAGCGCATCCACCGCTCCACCATCGTCAATCTCGACAATATCAAGAGCGTGAAGCCGCACACCAACGGCGAATG
Organism: Sandarakinorhabdus sp.; assembly: GCF_032115815.1. GTDB lineage: Bacteria > Pseudomonadota > Alphaproteobacteria > Sphingomonadales > Sphingomonadaceae > Sandarakinorhabdus. The sequence continues at coordinate 822 of NZ_JAUMBI010000141.1, read as the reverse complement.
TTTCCTCGTGCTGGGCTCAGGCACGCAGGTGAAGGTCTCGCGCTCCTACCGCGATGTGGTGGCGCGCTTCCTTTAAAGCGCCCGGCCCAGCCAGTCGGTCACGATCCCGGCCGCCTGTTTCAGATGCTCCGGCTGGAACGCATAATAATGCGTCGCGCCCTTCACCTCGTGCAGCTCGCGGGATGTGGCGTTCTCCACGCAGTCGAACAATCGCCGCGTGTGGCTGGGCGTGCAGGCATCATCGGCCGTGTTGCCTACGACCAGCACCGGCAGCCGGATGCGGTGGCCGACCTTCAATGAACAGGCGTTGGATTTGAGGCTCCACTGCGACAGCCATGAGCGCAGTGTGGTGAAGCGGCCCAACCCGCCGGGTGAATCGTTGATCAGGCGTGGATCGCCCAGATAGCAGCGGCCGGGGGTGCGATCATTGGCGTCCACCGCCGGATCGAGCCAGCACGGCGCCGCCATTGTGCCGTGCACGATGAAGGCGCGTTCGGCATGTGGGCCTTCGCGGGACTTGAGTTCGGCCAAGGTTGCTTCCGCCCACGCCGTGATGCGGTTCGACCGCGCCACCTGCCGCGCCGCATATTCGGCGAGGAAATCCGCGCTGTAGGGCGGCTGGGGACACGCCGGATCGTAGAGATTCCACTTCGGATCGCGCACCGGGCCGTTCTCATCGACCACCGAAGCGTCCAACCACTCGGTCAACGTCTGGCTGCGCGAGACATGCGCCGCCAGCAGCATGATGCCATCGACCGGCGGCAATTTGGCCTCCGCCATCGGGAACGGATCGCCCGCCGGCGTATGGGTCACCTGCGGGTT
>NZ_JAUMBI010000140.1:0-8385 GCF_032115815.1 Sandarakinorhabdus sp. | reverse complement strand
GCCGCACCTGGGGTTGGGATCGCAACAGCATCTGGGTCAACGGTGGCTGCCGCGCCACCTTCAGCTTGTACTGACGTACTTTTCCGGGGGAAACCACATGCGCCGCACCACGAGCCTTGTTGCCTTTCTTGCCCTTGCTTCCACGGCCGTGATCACGCCGGTGGCGGCCCAATCCAATTGGAACAACCAGGGTTGGAACAATAATGGCGGCGGCCAGATCATCCGCTGTGAAAGCTGGAATTATCGCTATGCCCGTTGCAGCGCCAACACCCGCGACGGGGTGCGCCTGTCGCGGGTGCTGGCCGGGGATTGCTCACGCCGCAACTGGGGCAGTGATCGCAACGCGATCTGGGTGAACAACGGCTGCCGCGCCGAATTCGACGTTGGCCGGCGCGGTGGCGGCTCCACTGGCGCGGTGATTGCCGGAGCGGCGGTTGCGGCCGGGCTGCTGGCGCTGCTGCTGTCCAAGGGCAAGAAGAAGGAAGCGGAAAGCGCCGCCCAAGGTGGCAACAAGATACCGGCCACCATCAACATCGGGCCGAACCAGGTGCCGCCCGCTGCCGAACGCGCCTTCCGCCAGTGCATCGATGAAGCCGCCCGCCAGATCGGCGCCACCGGCGGTACCGGCCTGCGCCTCACCGGCGAAGTGCAGCACCGCATGCAGGGCAATGGCTGGCAGTTCCGCATGCCGCTGGAAGGCACCTGGCCGAACGACACGCACGCCACGCCGGCCGAATGCAGCGCCACCGATACGGCGGTGCAGAAACTGGATTTCCTGCCAGAACCGACCAATCCCTGATCAGCTGTGACCGGGTGTGCGGCGCAGCGGCCGGTTGCCGCCGCTATGGGCCTGCTGCTATGGCTGCAACGTCCCCCGGTCCCTGAAGGCGTTGCAACTTGAAAACCCTTGGCCTCATCTGGCGTATCCTTGTCGGCATCAAGGATTTCCTCGTTCTGTGCCTGCTGGCGCTGTTCTTCATCGGCCTTTCGGCCCTGTTGTCGTCGGCCAAGCCTGCCAACGTACCGAATGGCGCGGCGCTGGTGCTGGCAATGGATGGCGCGCTGGTTGATCAGGCCTCCGAAACTTCCCCGTTTGATGCCGCGGCCGGCAATGTCGCTGCTGAAATCCAGGTGCGCGATGTGGTGCACGCCATCGATCACGCCGCCAAGGATGATCGCATCAAGGCCATCGTGCTGGAACTGGATGGCTTCATGGGCGGCGGCCAGGCCAATATCGCCACCGTCGATGATGCGCTCACCCGCTTCCGCAAATCCGGCAAGCCGGTCCACGCCTGGGCCACGGCCTATAGCGACGACAGCTGGCTGCTGGCCGCCGCCGCCAGCAAGATCTGGCTCAACCCGATGGGGGGTGTGATCATCACCGGCCCGGGCGGCTCGCGGCTCTATTTTGCCAAGGCGCTCGAAAAGCTGCAGGTTGATGTCAACGTCTTCCGCGTCGGCACCTACAAGTCGTTCGTGGAGCCCTTCACCCGCACCGCCGCCTCCCCCGAAGCCAAGGCCGCCGATCAGGCGCTCGCCGGCAGCCTGTGGGGCAGCTGGCTTGCCGATGCGAAACGCCTGCGGCCCAAGGCCGATGTGCCGGCCTATATCGCGCAGCTGCCGCAGCGCCTCGGCAAGTTTGGTGGAGACAGCGCCAAGACGGCGCTCGATGCTGGCCTCGTCGATCAACTCGGCAGCCGCGACGAATTTGATGCCGCCATGATCGAACTCGCCGGCGAGGATGAGCTCAGCGATTGGGGCCATTACACCGGCGTCCCCCTCGATGCCTATCTCTCCGCCACAGCCAAGCCGCTGGGTGAGCGCGGCGATGCCGTGGGCGTCGTCTATGTCACCGGCAACATCGTCGATGGCGAAGCCCCGCGCGGCACCGCCGGCAGCGCCACCATCCGCCAGGCGCTTGAAGAAGCGCTGGCAAAGAATGACGACATCAAGGCGCTGGTGGTGCGCGTCGATTCCGGCGGCGGCTCCGTCACGGCATCGGAAGAAATCCGCGCGGCGCTGCTGGCCGCCAAGGCCGATGGCCTGCCCGTCATCGCCAGCTTCGGCCCGGTTGCGGCCAGCGGCGGTTACTGGGTCGGCACGGCAGCAGACGAGATTTACGCCCAGCCTTCCACCATTACCGGCTCGATCGGCGTGTTTGCCATCCTGCCCAGCTTCCCGCGCGCGCTGGCTGAGCTGGGCATCACCAGCGATGGCGTAAAGACCACGCCTTACAGCGGCGAACCCGATGTGGTTGCCGGCCTGTCCCCGCAGGTTTCCCAGGTGCTGCAGATGGGCGTTGAAAACACCTATCGCCGCTTCCTCACCCTCGTCGCCACCGCCCGCAAGCTGCCGATGGCCGAAGTGCACCGCATCGCGCAAGGCCGCGTGTGGGCCGGCACCCAGGCCAAGGAACTGAAGCTGGTGGACAAGTTCGGCGGCCTCGATGCCGCTGTCGCCGCCGCTGCCGCCAAGGCCGGCCTGAAAGGCGATATCCGCGTGGTCGATATCGAAAAGCCGGTGCCGGCTTGGCAGCGCGCGCTGGAAAGCTTTGGCAGCACCGAAACCGAGGAACAGGCCAATACGGCCCGTGATCCGTGGGCCCGCCTTGTGCAGGCCTCGCGCCTGCGCCTGCTCACCGCCGCCCATGATCTGGGCTGGCTGGCGGCCGGCAAGGGCGCCACCATGCAGGTGCTGTGCATCGAATGCGGCATGGCCGGCTCCCCGCGCCCGGCTGCTGCCCGGCAGACGGAAGCCCTCACCGCCCGGCTGGTTCAGTCGTCGCGGTAACCCGGCAGCGCCAGCCCGGTGGCGATGGCAACCCCGCGCAATCCGAAGCCGGCGGCGGCCCCGATCACCGCTGCCGGCCATAGCGACAAACCCAGCAGCGTGAGACCCACATAGGTTCCCGCCCCCAGCGCCGCGGCTGACACATAGATTTCCCGCCGCAACAGGATCGAAGGCTCCCCCGCCAGCAGATCGCGCACGATGCCGCCGAAACTGGCGGTGAGCACGCCCATCACCACTGAAGGCAGCGGCGGCACCCCCAAGCTGAGCGCCTTGGCCGCGCCCAGCACGCTATAGGCGCCCAGCCCCAGCGCATCGAACCACAGCAGCGCGTTCATCCGCCAGCGATCGGCCTTGAACAGCCACACGGCAGCAGCCGCCACCAGGCAGATGCCCAGATAATCCGATCGCCCCACCCAGAACACCGGCGCCCCGATCAACAGATCGCGCAGCGTGCCACCGCCGATGCCGGTGATGGCCGCGAAAAAGGCGAAGGTCACGATCGTCTGCTTGATCCGCGCCGCCGCCAACGCGCCCGAAACGGCAAACACCGCCACGCCCGCCATGTCGAGCACGGCCAGCAATGGCTCCAGCGGAATGGGCGGTGCGGCGATGGCCATCACCGCCGCCAGAAATGCCGCACGGTCAGTAGCGCACCGGTGAGCACCACGCCCAACGCCAGCAGCGTCGCAATGATGATCACGGGGCCATGGGTGTTCTCGCGGTCCTGCCAGTCCAGTATATGCAGGCCCCAGAACAGATCGTAAAACCGCCACCACGGCGTGCGCACCGCGCCGATATCGCCTTGGCTGTTGACATAGACGCGCACATCATCGGCGAACTCCACCCGATATCCCGCTGTCTCCCGCCAGTCGCTGGCCGGATTGGCCGGGGTGATGGCGCTCACCGTCGCCGGGCCGGAAAGCGTGGTTCCCGCCCGCGCAATGGCTTCGGCCTGCGCGGCGGTGATGGCAATTGGTTGACCGGTGGAGGCGTCGAGCAGCCGCTTGCCCTGCCCGTCGGTCAGTTTCCACACCGGCTTGCCGAGCAATTGTCCCAGTTCCAGCTTTTCCACGCCCTGCAATGCCGGCAACCCGGCCGGCACGCTCAAGGCTGGCGCCTCCCGCCGCAGCGTCGTCCCGCGCACCTCGTCGAGTGGACGCACCACCATCACCAGGCCCGAAGCCACCCACAGGATGATCTGGATACCAATGATCACGCCGCTCCACAGATGGAGCCAGCGAACGGTGCGGGTGGCGCGGGGAGACAGCATCACCGCGCTGTAGCGGGGCCGGCGCGGCCCGTCACCCCTCCGCTAGTGCGCCAACAGTTCCGCCAGGCCTGCGTTGATGAACATCATGTCTTCGGGGTTCATGCCGCCGCCAGCCATATGCCCCCACACCGACGGGATGACGCGCAGTTCCGCGTGGGGCATGTGCGCAACTTCGATTTCGCTGTCTTCGGGTGGAAAATAGAGATCGCTGCGGCACGGCATGACGAAGGCCTTGGCCGTGATGGCGGCCAGGGCCAGTTCGAAGTCACCGTCAAAGCGCGGATCGGCGCTGATTTCGCCTGCCTGCCACGTGGCGAGCATGGCCAGCAGATTGTTGGCATCATGCGCCTGAAAAAACGGTTCCCAGGCAAATTTGAGAAAATCCTCCATGCTTGGCAGGCCAAGCCGTTCCCGATCCAGTTGCTGCCGGAAGAATGTCTGCGACCACGCCCAGCCTGCATAAACCCGCGCAAAGGCGCGGATGCCGGTGACAGGGGGTGCCGCATAATCCCCGCCCGCAAACGCGGCATCGGCCATAAGGGCGGATTTGCAGCCTTCCAGGAACAGCCAATTGTGCCGCGAAACCCGCGCCGCACCGCAGAAGGGCGCGATCCGCTGCACCATGTCGGGAAACAGCGCGCCCCACTGAAAGCTTTGCAGCGCCCCCATCGAATGGCCGGTAACCAGTGCCAGCGTGGTAAGGCCAAAAACCTCCGTCACCAACCGATGCTGCAGCAACACATTGTCCCGCACCGTCACCAGCGGAAACCGCGGGCCGTCAAACGGCGCCGGCGTGTTGCTGGGCGAAGACGAGACACCGTTGCCCAGCATGTTGGGGATGATGATGAAATATTTCTCCGGGTCCAGCGCCATGCCGGGCGCGATCGCCCAGGCATTGCTGTCGTGCGTGCCCATGTAATGTGTCGGATAAAGGATGGCATTGTCGCGCGCGGCGTTCAGCTGGCCGTGGGTGCGATAGGCTACCCGTGTATCGGGCAGCACCACGCCCGATTGCAGCACGACATCGCCGGCTTCGAAAATCGCGTGATCTGCCATGAGCCCGTTCCCCCGACGGGGAACGTGCCACGGCTGTACTGAACGAGCAAGCGAACGGGCCTTCTTAAGCCCGCGCTGCGCTACATGTGGATCGGCTTGCCCGTCACCGCCATCGCCGCTTCCTTCAGCGCCTCCGAATGTGTCGGATGCGCATGACAGGTCAGCGCGATATCTTCGCTCGACGCGCCAAATTCCATCGCCTGCGCGGCCTGCGCGATCATCGTGCCCGCCATAGAGCCGATGATGTGTACGCCCAGCACGCGATCAGTCTTGGCATCCGCCAGCACCTTCACGAAGCCGTCGGTGTCGCGGTTGGTCTTGGCTCTGCTGTTGGCGGCAAACAGGAACTTGCCAACCTTGTAGGCGATGCCCGCGGCCTTCAATTCCTCTTCCGTCTTGCCCACGGTGCCGACTTCCGGGTGGGTATAGACCACGGCCGGGATCACATCATGGTTCACATAACCGGCCAGGCCAGCGATATTGTCCGCACAGGCCAGGCCTTCGTCTTCGGCCTTGTGGGCCAGCATCGGGCCTTCCACCACGTCGCCGATGGCCCAGATGCCGGGCACCTTGGTGGCGAAATCATGGCCGATCGGAATGCGGCCCTTGGCATCGAGCGTGAGGCCCGTGGCAGCCAGGTTCAGGCCATCGGTGTTGGGCCGGCGGCCAATCGAAAGCAGCACGACATCGGCGGTGATGGTTTCAGCAGGCCCGCCAGCGGCCGGCTCCACGGTCACCGTAGCGCCAGCGCCGGTCCGTTCGACGCTCACCACCTTGGTGGCGGTCTTCAGCACCAGGCCCTGCTTGGTGAGGATCTTGGCGAAGGCATTGGCAACTTCGATATCCATCGCTGGCACGATGCGCGGGGCATATTCCACCACGGTCACCTTGGCGCCCAGGCGGCGCCAGACGCTGCCCATTTCCAGGCCGATATAGCCGCCGCCAATCACCACCAGATGCTCGGGCACCTTCGGCAGGTTCAGCGCTTCGGTGGAGGTAACGATCACCTCCCCATCCGGCGTCATGCCGGGCAACAGTGCGACTTCGGAACCAGTGGCGATGACGAAATTCTTCGCGGTGATGGTGCGGTCACCCACCTTCACGCTCTTGGCGTCGATGAAGCTGGCTTCGCCCTTGATCCACTCCACCTTGTTCTTCTTGAACAGCATCGCGATGCCGCCGGTCAGCTCTGATACCGCCTTGTCCTTCTCGCCCAGCAGGGCGGAAAGATCGAAGGAGACATTGTCGGCCTTCACGCCGAACTTGGCGAGGTGGCCGCCGGCCAGTTCCTCATAAAGATGGCTGCCGTTGAGCAGCGCCTTGGACGGAATGCAGCCAACGTTGAGGCAGGTACCACCGAGCGCCGCGCGCTTTTCCACGCAGGCGACCTTCAGGCCATGCTGGGCCGCACGGATGGCGCCGACATAGCCGCCGGGGCCGCCGCCAATGATGACGACATCAAATTCAGGGTTGGCCATGGGGTGGGCCTTTCTTGTTACAGGTCGATCAGCAAACGCGCCGGATCTTCAATGGCTTCCTTGACGCGCACCAGGAAGGTGACGGCTTCGCGGCCATCGATGAGACGGTGATCGTAGGACAGCGCCAGATACATCATCGGGCGGATCACGATCTGGCCGTTCTTCACCACCGGGCGATCCTCCACCCGGTGCAGGCCGAGCACGCCGGATTGCGGTGGGTTGAGGATGGGGGTGGACAGCAAGGAGCCGAACACGCCGCCGTTGGAGATGGTGAAGTTGCCGCCTTGCAGCTCATCGATCTTGAGCGTGCCCTTGCGGGCGCGGTCACCGAAATCGGCGATGTCCTTCTCGATCTGGGCAAAGCCCTTGGCCTGGGCGTTGCGCAGGATCGGCACGACCAGCCCGCCGGGTGACGACACCGCGACGCCCAGATCGGCATAATCCTTGTAGATGATCTCGTCGCCCTCGATGGCGGCGCCCACCGAAGGCACGTCCTTCAGCGCCAGCACCACGGCCTTGGCAAAGAACGACATGAAGCCAAGGCGGATGCCGTGCTTCTTTTCGAACATGTCCTTGTACTTGGCGCGGGCTTCGATAACGGCGGTCATGTCCACGTCGTTGAACGTGGTCAGCATGGCGGCGCTGTTCTGGGCTTCCTTCAGCCGGCGCGCGATGGTCTGGCGCAGGCGGGTCATCTTCACCCGCTCTTCACGGCGCTCGGCCGGGGCGGCAGCGGCGGCCGCCGCGACCGCAGCGGGCGCCGGCGTGGCAGCGGATTTCAGGCGGGCGGTGCCGGCTTCGATCGCGGCGAGCACGTCGCCCTTGGTCAACCGGCCATCCTTGCCGGTGCCGGCCATGCTGGCAGGATCGAGGTTGTAGGTGTCGATCAGCACGCGAACGGCAGGGCTGATGGCGTCATAGGCCGGCGTTTCCGCGGCCGGAGCCGGCGCGGCAGCAGGCGGCACCGGGGCGGCAGCCGCCGGCACTGGAACGGCAGCAGCCGGCACCGGTACGGCAGCGGCCGGCACCCCGCCTTCCACGATCTGGGCGATAAGCGCACCCACCGTGACCGTGTCGCCGGTCTGGAAGTATTGCTCGCCCATCACGCCGGCCACCGGCGACGGCACTTCCACCGCCACCTTATCGGTTTCCAGCGCCACAATGGCCTCGTCGACCGCCACCGCCTCGCCGGGCTGTTTCAGCCACTGGCCAACGCTGGCTTCGGTGATGGATTCGCCCAGGGCGGGCACGATGACATTGGTTGCCATGGTCTTGTCTTTCTTACTTTTTCTTGAGGCCGCCGCGGATCGCGGCCTTCACTTCAGTCGTCGTCGCGCCAAGGGCTTCGGCCACAAGCTTGGCCTGTTCGGCATTGTGGCGCTTCAGCAGGCCGGTCGCCGTGGCCGCGGCCGGGGCACGCCCGGCATAAAGCGGCCGCATGCCGGTCGCCTGCTCGATCAGCGAATTGGCGAAGCTCCAGGCGCCGCCATTCTGCGGTTCTTCCTGGGCCCAGACCACGGTTTCCAGATTCGGGAATTTCGCTGCATATTCAGCAACAACGTCACCCGGGAACGGATAGAGCTGCTCCACGCGGAGCAGATAAACGTCGTCGCGGCTCTCCTTCTCGCGGGCATCGAGCAGGTCGTAATAAACCTTGCCGGTGCACAGCACGAGGCGGCGGATCTTCTTGGGATCACACGGCGCCAGATCATCCAGGCAGCGGTGGAAGGTCGTCGCCGGGCCCATTTCCGCCAGCGTCGACACCGCCCGCTTGTGGCGCAGCAGCGACTT
>NZ_JAUMBI010000139.1:0-31493 GCF_032115815.1 Sandarakinorhabdus sp. | reverse complement strand
CTCGTTACACACCGCCAGGCCATGCTGAAGCTGGTCAACCGCGTGGTGGTGATTGCTGGCGGCAAGATCGTGGCTGATGGCCCGCGCGATGCCGTGCTGAAAAGCCTCGCCGCTGGCGCCCCTGCCACCGCCGGAGGCCCTTTATGAGCCGCCTTTCCGATCGCGTGCTTGCCTTGGGCCTGAAGGAACGGGATTTCCCCAGCCTGCTGCTGTGGAGCATCGTGGCACTGACGACAGCCGCGCTGCTGTGGGCGGCGCTGGCCCGGCTGGAGGTGGTGATCGCCGGAACCGGGCGCGTCATTCCAGCCTCGCAACTGCAGATACTGTCAAACCTTGAGGGCGGCACGCTGTCGCGCATTGTGGTGAAGCCGGGTCAGACAGTGAAGGCCGGGCAGTTGCTGATGCAGCTTGATCCGGTGCTGCGGGCCTCTGATGCCGCGGTGGGCCAGGCCAGCGTTGACGCACTTTCGGTGCGCGCGGCCCGTCTTGCCGCGGAAGCGCGCGGGCAGCGGCCCAGTATCGACATGCCCGGGGTCGATCCCGCTGTCGTCGCCACCGAACAGGCGCTGGCGCGCAGTGACAGCGCTGCACTTGGCACCGAACGCTCCATGGCACTGGCCCGGCAGGAACAGGCCAGCCGGGCGGCCGCCGAAGCCGAAGCCACGTTGGGGCAGAAGCAGGAAGCGCTGCGCCTGGCACAGCGCGAAGAAGCCGTGATGCGCCCGTTGGTTGAACAAGGCGCCGAACCGGGGCTGACTCTCGATCGTGTCACCAGCCAGCGGGTGCAGGCCGAATCCGGCGTGCGCGCCGCTGAGGAGAATCTGCGCCGCGCCCGGGCCGCCGTGGCCGAGGCGCGCCGCGGGGTCTGGTCGGTGGACATGAAGTTCCGCAACCGCGCCGCCGAGGCGCTGGCCGTGACCCAAGCCGAACTCGCCGGCCGCAGCGGGCAGCAGCCGGCACTGGCCGATCGCCTTGCCCGCACCGACGTGCGGGCACCGGTGGCGGGCATCATCGGCCGGCTGCGCGTCACCACGCCGGGATCGGCTGTTGGCCCCGGCGAACCGCTGATCGAACTGGTGCCAGCCGGAGACAAGCTGCTGGTGGAAGCCAAGGTATCGCCAGCTGACATCGGCTTTGTGGCCAATGGCCAGAAGGCGCGGGTTCGGGTTTCGGCCTATGATTACAGCATCTATGGCGCGCTCGACGGCGTGGTGCAGAATGTGGCCCCCGATGCCGTGGTGGATGAACGCACCGGCGAAGTGCACTTCCTGGTGCGCATAGCCCTGCCCGGCAATTGCTTCCCCACCGAAAACGCCGGCTGTCTGCCGCTGGGCCCGGGCATGCTGGCCGATGTCAACCTTTTGGGTCCAAAACGGTCCGTCCTGTCTTACCTGCTCAGCCCGCTCACGCAGATCACGAGCAGCGCCTTCCGCGAGAAGTGAGGCGCGATCAGACTTCGGCGCGATATTCCAGCAGATCGGCAACCGTGCAGCCCAGTGCCGCACACAGGCGCGCCAGCACGTCCAGATCCACGCGATCCGCTTCGTCATGATACAGCCGGGTCAGGGTACCGCGGCTGATCCCGGTCTGGCGGGCCAGTTCGGTGATCTTCAGGCGGCGCTCACCCAGGCGCACAGAAAGCATTGAACGCACCGGCATCAAACTCTCCCTCGCACCAAGTTCGCCGTCAATCCGATGAAGCGGTCACGACCCCAACCGCATCATCCAGGCACATTCTGATTTCTATTGACAACAAAACTCACTCAACTGCGCACAAGAACAGAAAAATCAGCGCCCCAACGCTGCAATCCGTTTGAAGACACAATTTTTTGTATCTCACAATATTGTCATGTTGACTATAGCATCATTGGCTGGCCGCTGTTGTGCACTGGGCAACCTGTCCATTTAGGATGCACCCAGTAACGCGCAAGCTCCGGTGTGCTTGCAATGCAGAACACCGTCAGCATATGCGGCGCACAGACACTTCGCCTGCATCGCCCTGGCGATGGCAAGTGCAGCAGCGGGCAATGACGGCGGCCGACGGGTGGCCGCCGCTTCAGTGGGAAGCAGCGGCAACCACACCCGGTTACGGTACCCGGTTCAACGGCTTCAACCCTGCGGCCTGCAGCGCGGCATTGGCGGCCGGGAGATCGGCCAGCGCAGCCTCCAGCGCCCGCAGCTGCCGCGCCAGCTGGCTCGACAGATCGGCAAACACCGCCCGCGCGCCATCGGTGGGCGGAGCATCGGCGCTGTCGATCACGCCGATCAGCCCGGCCAGCTTGTCGTTGAGCTTGATCGGGTAGTTCAGCGGGTCCTGCCGGCTCTGGTTCTTCACCTGGTAAAGCTCGGCCTCAACCGCTGCCAGCCTTGCCAGCAGCGCCGTCACCGCCGCCGGAAGCGGCTTGGCCTTGGCGTGCGCCTCGGCCTGCGCGCGCAGACTTCGCACCTGCAGCACCGCCTTGTTGGCTTCGCTCACCTTGGCGGTAACGGCCTGGGCCAGATCAAAGCGGGATTTCAGATCAGCATCGCTCACGCCCATCACGCGCGGATCACGCGTGATGGCAAAGCCTTGCTCCTGAATCTTGCCATCCACGATCAGCTGCGCTTTGTAGGCACCGGGCAGCGCCAGCACGCCGCGATTGCGACTGGTCCACAGGATCATGCCATCAAAATCGATGAAGCCCGAATGGCGCATGTTCCAGGTGAAGCGGTTCATGCCCGATTTCATCGCGGCGGTCGGCGGCCCCTTCGGCTCATCACCACCGTCCTCGTCATCATCGCCACCAGCGGGCTTCTCGTCTTTCTTCGGCTCCTCGGCTTTGCCTTCGAAGCGCTGGATCAAGGCGCCATCCGGGCCGAAGATCGCAATTCCCAGCGATTTCGGTGCCGCTGCCAGATAATAATCGATGGCAACACCGGCATCGACTCCGCGCACCGCCGGGGCCGGTGCAAACAGCCTTGTTTCCGGTTTCGCCGCCAAGGCGACCTGGCGCAGCACGTCGATATTGTCCATCACCCAGAAACTGCGGCCGTGGGTGGAGATCACCAGATCATGATCGGTCACCGCCAGATCCGAAACCTGCACCACCGGCAGATTGGCCTGCAGCTTGTGCCAGGCCGCACCACCGTCAAAGCTGGCCCACACCCCGCGTTCGGTGCCGAGATAGAGCAGGCCCGGACGCTTGGTGTCTTCGCGGATCGAACGGGCCATCTCGTCGGCGGGCAGGCCAGCGGCGATTTCCGTCCACGTCTTGCCGTAATCGCTGGTCTTCCAAGCGATCGGCTTGAAATCATCCATCAGGAAGCGATGCCCCACCACATAGGCAGTGCCGGGATTGTGGGGCGAGTCCTCCACGGTGGTGATCTTGGTGAACTTGGGCAGACCGGGCGGCGTGATATTGGTCCAGGTTTCACCGCCATCGCGGGTGATGTGCACCAGCCCATCGTCGCTGCCCGACCAGATCACGCCCTTTTCCAGACGCGACGGCGCCAGCGCAAAAACGGTGGCATAGGTTTCCACGCCGGTCTGGTCCCGCGTGATCGGGCCGCCCGATGGCCCCAGCGTTGCAGGATCGTGCGCCGTCAGATCCGGGCTGATCTTCTCCCAGCTCTGCCCCTCGTTGCGGCTCTTCCAGACATGCTGGGACGTCACATAAAGCGTGCCGGCATCATGCGGATCAAAGACAATGGGGAAGGTCCACTGGAACCGCTCGGCAATGTCGCTGGCCGACGCACCCATGGGATTGTCAGGCCGCACGGTGATGGCGCGGCTCTGCCCGGTGCGATGGTCATAGCGGGTCAGCAGGCCGCCATAGCTGCCGGCATAATAGATATCGGGATTGCGCGGATCGGGCGCCACATAGCCGCTCTCGCCGCCACCCACAGCGATGCCATAAAGGCCGCCCAGCACATTCTGATTGCCCCAGCCGCGTGACGGCACGCAGATGGTGCTGTTGTCCTGCTGGCCGCCACAGGCATAGTAAGGTTTGTGCGCGGTCAGGCTGAGCCGATAGATTTGCGCCGTCGGGAAATTCTGCTTCGTCCAGCTGGTGCCGCCGTTCACGGACACATTGGCGCCGCCATCATTGGCCTGCACCATGCGATTGTTGTCATCAGCGGCAATCCACAGATCATGGTTGTCGCCGTGCGGCACGCGAATCTTCTTGGGGAAGCTCTTGCCGCCATCATCGGAGCGGTGGAAATTGACGTTGAGCACATAGACGCGCTCCTTGTCCTTCGGGTCGGCCACGATGCGGGTGTAGTAGAAGGCGCGCTGGCGCAGATCGCGGCTGTCGTTGCGCTTTTCCCACGTCTTGCCGCCATCATTGCTGGCATAGACGCCGCCCGCGGCCTCATGCTCGATGATCGCATAGACACGGTTCGGATCGACCGGCGACACGCTCACCCCGATCTTGCCGAGCAGGCCTTCCTTGGGCAGGCCCGGCGCGCGGCTGATCTCGGCCCAGCTGGTGCCGCCATCCATGCTCTTGAACAGGCCGCTGCCCGGCCCACCAGAGGACATGCCCCACGGCTTGCGCCAGGCCTCCCACAGCGCGGCATAAACCACATCGGGGTTCGACGGATCGATGCTGATGTCCACGGCGCCGGTCTTGGCGTCGCGATAAAGGATTTTGCTCCACGTCTTGCCGCCGTCCTTGGTTCGGAACACGCCTCGATCCGGATTGTCGGCGCCATAATGGCCAAATCCGCCAACGAACACCGTGTCACAATCCTTGGGGCTGATCCGCACGCGGCTGAAGTTATGGACGTCGGACAGGCCGATCTTCGCCCACGTCTTGCCGCCGTCGCTGGTTTTCCACACGCCGTTGCCGGGCAGCACATTGCCGCGCAGCTGGCTTTCGCCGGTGGTGGCATAGACGATATCGGGATTGGCTGCGCACACCGCGACGCCGCCAAAGGCCGCGGTGTCGGTCTTGCCGTCAGTCATCGGCTGCCAGCTGGTGCCGCCATCGGTCGTCTTCCACAGGCCACCGCCGGCTGCCGCAAACCAATATTCGTTGGGACGCATGACGCTGCCGGTGGCCGATATGGAACGGCCGCCGCGCGCAGGCCCGATGTTGCGCCATTTCAGGCCAGTGAAATAGGCTTCGACGCCCGCCGGCGTGGCCGGCTTTGCCGCTTCCGCCGCCATACCCTGCCCAGCCAGCATCGCCGCCAGGCTGGCCGCCATCATCCACGCAGCACGCATATTCAGTCTCCCTGTTGCCGCCGTGTTAGCACCCGGGCAGCAGGAGGCAATCGGGTTTGACGCGCGCTCAGCGGATAATGATGGCCGCAATCTCGTCGACCGGATGGCCGGTCAGATCCTTGTCGATTTCGGCGACGATGCGGGCGCTCACCTCCCGACTGTAGTGGCGGCGCAGTTCGGCAAGGGTGCGCGAAGGAGCCACGACCACGATCTCCGTCCCATCATCGCCCCCTGCACGGCGGGCAAGCAGGGCGGCTGCTTCCGCCGCAAAATGATCCTCTGCCTGCTGGTGCCAATCGGTCTGCTCCATCGCGCTGGGGGTTCCACCTGCCCTGGAAAAGGCCCGGCCAGGCTGATCGCTGCCCAAATCGCGGGTCGGCGCTCCGCTGCGTTCGGCGCTGGCCTCCACCTTCAGGGCCGGATTGCGAAAATCGCCGCTGTTGCGCAGCAGCAGATATTTCTGGCCATCGGCAACCAGAACCAGAGCATCGTGGTGGAGGTTCATACCCATCTCCTCGAACAGAGTGACGAGTTCATTACAGCGGCCATTGCAGCCGAGCGCCAGCCCGGGTTTCCACGGATGTCGGGCGGTTCAGGCCAGTGCCAGCCAAAGGCTGTAGACGCTGCTGGCCACCAGCATCATGCCCACCATCACCAGCAACCGGCCGGCAGGCACCCGGCTGGCAATGATCGCCCCCAGCGGTGCAGCCAACAGACCACCGATCACAAGGCCGATCACCGCCGTGGAAAACGCCTCCGGCCCCAATTGGGTGACAAAGCTGGCCGAAATCGCCAACGTCACCAGGAATTCGGCGGTGTTTACCGTACCGATGGTGGTGCGCGGCGAGGCACCCTGAATCAACAGGTTGGAGGTGACGATCGGTCCCCAGCCACCGCCGCCGGCCGCATCCAGAAAGCCACCCACTAGGCCCAGCGGCGGCACCATTCGAGGCGCACGGCGCGGCGGCCCATGATCCAGCCGCCACGCCCGCCACAGCAGATAGACCCCAATGCCGGCGAGATAAGCCATCACGAACGGCCGCGCCAGACTGGCATCGATATTGGAGAGGAGATAAGCGCCGGCCGCCCCACCAATCATGCCCGGTATCGCCAGCCGCGCCAGCAGGCCCCAATCGACGTTGCGGTAGATAATGTGGCTGATCGCCGAGGCCGCCGTGGTGAAGCATTCAACCAGATGCACATTGGCCGAAGCCCGCGCCGGTGCCAGCCCCACCATGCCCACCAGCATCAGATTGGTGATCAGGCCAAAGGCCATGCCAAGCGCACCATCAACCAGCTGCGCCAGGAAGCCGACCGCGATGAAGGGCAGCAGGGCCTGCACGAATTCGATGGAAAGATCGGGCAGTTCCGTCATGCCGGGCAAAGCCCTTGGCTGATGTTGTGCATGGCCGATCCCTTTCGTCCGCCGGCAGAGGCGTTGCAGCACTGGTAACAGGTGATTTCCGTACAGCAAACCGCCGGAGCCGGCCGAACCACTGGATTTGCGGCAATCATTACCTCTGCTGCGCCAAGCCGGGCTTGGGCAAAGGCTTAGCGCCAGCCGGCCTCTCGCCGATGACGTGACACCAGTAGCGTGCCGCCGGCCGCCGCATAGGCAAAGCCGTCCGTGGCCGGATTTTCCCAGTCGGCCACGGTCATCTCCGCCCCATCCGGGCGGCACCAGATGCCGGGTTCCGGAAACAAATTGCCGGTGCGGCGCTGCTGACGGGCTTCGGCCAGATCGGCAACGTGATCTTCCAGCGCCTGATCACGCCTGGCCCAATCGATCCAGCTGATCGCATTGTCCTGCGCATAGGCGTTGTTGTTGCCGCCCTGGCTGCGGCCGAACTCATCGCCGGCGGTGAGCATGATGGTGCCGGTGGAGGCAAACAGGCTGCCGAGCAAGGCACGCAGATCGGCGGCGCGGCGGGCGATGACGACGGGATCGTCGCTGGGGCCTTCGGCTCCGCAGTTCCACGACAGATTCTCATCATGGCCGTCACGATTGTCTTCGCCATTGGCGTGGTTGTGCTTGGTCGCATAGGCGACGGTATCAGCCAGGGTGAAACCATCGTGGGCGGCGAGGAAATTGACGCTGCGGCAGGTCTTGCCGAACACATCGGATGACCCTGCCAGCCGGGTCGCCAGTGCGCCGGCCGTTCCGTCGCCGCGCCAGAAGCGCCGCACATCATCGCGGAAGCGGTCGTTCCATTCCAGCCAGTTGGCCGGGAATAGGCCGAGCTGATAGCCGCCGGGGCCGATGTCCCAGGGTTCCGCGATGAGGATGCGGTCGGCCAGATCGGGATCGGCGGCGATTTCGGCAAAGATCGGAGCGGTTGGCAAAAAGCCAGGGCTGCGGGCCATCACCGAGGCCAGATCGAAGCGGAAACCGTCGATTCCACAGTGGGTTACGAAGTGGCGCAGACTGGTCAGTGTCAACGCCCGCACCGCCGGATTGGCAAAATCCAGCGTGTTTCCGCAGCCGGTATCGTTAATCAGGCGGCCATCAGGCGCATGGGCGTAAAACGCGTTATCCAGCCCGCGAAAGCTGAGCACGCCACCATGAATGTCGCTCTCGCCGGTATGGTTGAAGACGAGATCGAGGATGACATCGATGCCCGCCGTGTGCAGCGCCGCCACCGTGTCACGCAGTTCGGCGACGCCGCCTGGGCACAGGCCGGGATCGAGCGCCATGGGCACCACCGGATTGTACCCCCAGGCGTTGGACAGGCCCAAGGGCGGCAGATGGCGCTCGTCAATCCAGGCGGTGATCGGCATCAGTTCGACGGCGCCGACGTGCAGTTTCTTCAGGTGCGCGATGATGGCCGGGTGGGCCAGCGCCGCCACCGTGCCGCGCTGACCCTGAGGGACATCGGGATGCAGCATGGTGAAGCCGCGCACGTTGATTTCATAGATCAGGCTGCAGGGCGTGAGGCTTGGCGTCCGGCGGCGCACGCGCGGCTGCCGGGCGGGGACAATGGCTGGCGGCACGATGCCGGCGGTGTCCACGCCATATTGCGCCAGCCGCGGGTCAGCCAAGAAGCGGCGATCCAGTTCGGTGGCATGGGGATCCACCAGCAATTTGGCCGGGTCGAACCACAGGCCGGTGGCCGGATTCCATTCGCCGTCGGCCCGGTAGCCATATCGCATGCCGGCCAGATCGCCGGACAAGCTGGCCACCCAATCGTCGCCGTCACGGCTCATCGCGACGCGCTGTTCAGTCTCGCCATCAAACAGGCACAGCCACAGGGCCGAAGCCTTGGGCGAACGAACGCGGAAGTGGGTGTGGGTGCCTGCGAAGTGGGGCGTCATGTCACCACGTCGGGCCGCGTCCGCCCGGTGTGGCGGGTAATGCCGGCGAGTGTCTCGGCCGCAGCGATCAGATCGGCCAGCATGGCGGGCGTCTCGCGGTCGATGGCGCCCTCGGGCGGTTGATAGGCTTCGAGATAGACGCGCAGTGTCGCCCCTTCGGTGCCGGTGCCGGAGAGGCGGAAGACGATACGCGAACCGCAGGCGAACAACACGCGCAGGCCCTGGTTGGCGCTGACCGAGCCATCGACCGGATCGGTGTAACTGAAACTGTCGGCGGCGGCGACGGTGAGCGAGCCGAATGTGCGGCCGGGCAGACCGGGAATGGCCTGCGTGAGTTCCGCGATCAGGGCGTTGGCGCGCTCGCTGTCCACGGCTTCATAATCATGGCGGGCATAATAGTTGCGGCCGAAGCGCGCCCAATGTTCGCGGGCCAACGCATCGACGCTGATGCCGCGCACCGCCAGGATGTTGAGCCAGAGCAGCACCGCCCACAGCCCGTCCTTCTCGCGCACGTGATCCGATCCGGTGCCGGCGCTTTCCTCGCCGCAGATGGTCGCCATGCCGGCATCAAGGAGATTGCCGAAGAATTTCCAGCCTGTCGGCGTTTCGAAACTGGGGATGCCCAGCGCCGCCGCCACCCTGTCCGCCGCGGCGCTGGTCGGCATGGAGCGGGCAATACCCTTCAGCCCGCCAGCATAACCCGGCGCGAAATGGGCGTTGGCCGCCAGCATCGCCAGCGAGTCCGACGGGGTGATGAAGCGGTGGCGGCCGATGATCAGGTTGCGATCACCGTCGCCATCAGACGCCGCGCCGAAATCCGGCGCGTCGGGCGCCATCATCGCGTCATACAGCTCGTGCGCATGGACAAGGTTGGGATCGGGATGGTGACCGCCGAAATCTTCCAGCGGCGTGCCGTTGCGAACGGTGCCGGCCGGGAAGCCGAGCCGCCGTTCGAAGATCTCGGTCGCATAAGGCCCGGTCACCGCGCTCATCGCGTCAAACGCCATGGTGAAGCCGGCAGCGACCTTGCTGCGGATCACGGCGAAATCGAACAGGCTTTCCATCAGCGCGGCATAGTCGGCGACCGGGTCGATCACCTCCACCGCCATGCCGCCAACCGTGCTGGTGCCGATGCGATCCAGATCAACATCGCCGGGCATTGACAGCCAGCGATCAATCGTCTGCGTGCGGGCAAAGATGGCTTCGGTCACACCTTCCGGCGCCGGGCCGCCGTTGGCGATGTTATACTTGATGCCGAAATCCTCATCCGGCCCGGCAGGATTGTGGCTGGCCGACAAGATCAGCCCGCCGCTAGCGCCATATTTGCGGATGACATGGCTGGCTGCCGGGGTGGAGAGGATGCCGCCCTGCCCGACCAGCACGCGGCCATAACCATTGGCCGCCGCCATGCGGATGGCCTGGGCGATCACCACGCGATTGTGGAAGCGCCCATCGCCACCGATCACCAACGTCGTGCCGGCTGGTCGATCGACCACGTCGAACACCGACTGGATGAAGTTTTCGGCATAGTTGGGCTGGGCAAACACCCGCACCTTCTTGCGAAGCCCGGATGTGCCCGGTTTCTGCCCGGCAAAGGGCGTGGTGTTATGGGTTTGAATGGTCATGCCTTGCCTGTCAGTTCGCGATAGAGATCAGCATAAGCCCGGCCGCTTTGTCCCCAGGAAAAATCCGCCTGCATGCCGGAACGTTGCAGTGAGCGCCAGGCCACCGGCTGTTGGTAGAGCGCCACAGCACGGCTGATGGCGTCGGCCAGCGCCGGATAGGTGACGCCGGAAAACTGGATGCCCGTCGCCGCGCCGGCGGCCAGCGCTGCCAGATTGGCATCGATCACCGTATCGGCCAGCCCGCCGGTGCGCGCCACCACCGGCACACAGCCATAGGCCAGGCCATACATTTGGGTGAGGCCACAGGGTTCAAACCGGCTCGGCACCAATATCGCGTCGCCGCCTGCCTGCATGCGGTGCGACAGCGCCTCGTCATAACCGAATTTCAGCCCGATCCGCCCCGGATGGCGCATGGCGGCCGCCGTGAGCCCCGCCACGAGCCCGGCATCGCCGCTGCCGAGCAAGGCCAGCCGGCCACCGATTCCGACAAGATGATCGAGCACCTCCACCAGCACATCCATGCCCTTCTGCCAGGTCAGCCGGCTGACCACGATGAACAGCGGGCCGTCCCCCGGCTCCAGACCGAATTCGGCTTCCAGCGCGCGCTTGTTGGCGGTGCGCCGCGCGATGCTGCCGGCCGTATAGGTCGCCGGGATATGGGTATCGTTGGCCGGGTTCCAGTCCGCCGGATCGATGCCGTTGACGATCCCGCGCACGCGGTCGCCACGGCTGATGATCAGGCCTTCGAGGCCCATGCCAAAATCTGGGCTGCGGATTTCCTTCGCATAGGTCGGGCTGACGGTGGTGATGACGCTCGCTGCTTCCATGCCGGCCTTCAGGAAGCCGATGCCGCCATGATATTCCACTCCGGTCATCGACCACGCCGTGCGCGGCAGGCCAAGCGCCAGAAAATGCTCATGCCCGAAGAAACCCTGGAAGGCCATGTTGTGGATGGTCATCACGCTGGGCAGCGGCGTGCTGCCCGGCAAGGGCGCAAAGCGCATGTAGGCGGGCGCCAACCCCGCCTGCCAGTCGTGTGCGTGCAGCACATCGAACGTCCGCGCCGGCACCAGCCCGCCGGCCAAATCGGCCGCCGCCCGGCCCAGCGCCGCGAAACGCCGCCAATTGTCGGACCAGTCATTGCCCGCCGCGTCGCCATAGGGGCCGCCGTCACGTGCGAACAGGCCGGGCGCGTCGAGCAGAATCAGCGGCTGCTCCCCCAGCTTGCCCGCCACCAGCCGCGCCTTTGCCCCAAGCAGATCATCATAGCTGTGCAGCACGCGCAGCTGTTTTCCCTTGGGCTTCAGTGCCTTCATCGCCGCCGGATAGCCGGGCACCAGCGTCGTCAATTCCACCCCGTGCGGTGCCAGCGCGGCCGGCAGCGCGCCCGCCACATCGGCCAGCCCGCCGGTCTTCACCAGCGGCACCGCCTCGGATGCGACTGACAGGACCCGCAGCATCACAATTCCAGTCGGTCGATCATTGGCTGGGTGATCAGGCACACGCCCTTTTCGGTGCGGCGGAAGCGTTTGGCATCGAGCACGGGATCTTCGCCCACCACCAGGCCCGGCGGGATCTTCACGCCGCGATCGAGCACCACCTTCTTCAACCGGGCGTTCCGGCCGATGTCGCACCACGGCAGGATCACCGATTCCTCGACATGCGACCATGACCTTGTGAGCACGCTGGTGAACAGCAAGCTGCGATCGACGTGGCTGCCCGAAATGATGCAGTTGCCGGCGACCAGACTGGAAATCGCTTCGCCACGGCGGCCGGCTTCATCGTGCACGAACTTGGCTGGCGGCACCATTTCGGCGTGGGACCAGATCGGCCAGTCGCGATCATACATGTCGAGCTGCGGGATGATGTGGGTGAGATCGATATTGGCTTCCCAATAGGCGTCTAGAGTGCCGACATCACGCCAATAGGCGCCGCCTTCATCCTTGCCGCGCACGCAGCTATCGGAAAAACGGTGCGCCACGGCTTTCCCATGCTGCACGAGGTGCGGAATGATGTCCTTGCCGAAATCGCGGCTGCTGGCTGGATCGGCGGCATCGCGCTTCAACTGTTCGAACAGGAAACGGGTGGTGAAGACATAGATGCCCATCGATGCCAGCGACACGTCGGGCTTGCCGGGCATGGCCGGCGGATCGGCAGGCTTTTCGACGAATTCGACGATCTGGTCCGCCTCATCCACCGCCATCACGCCGAAGCCGCTGGCTTCACTGCGCGGTACTTCCATGCAGGCCACGGTGACATCGGCGCCCTGGTTGACGTGCTGTTGCAGCATCAACTCATAATCCATCTTGTAGATGTGATCGCCGGCCAGGATGACGATATATTCGGGCCCGTGCCCTTCGATGATGTCGATGTTCTGATAGACGGCGTCGGCGGTGCCTTCATACCATTGGGTTTCCGACACGCGCTGCGAGGCGGGCAGGATATCGAAGCTTTCATTGCGTTCGGGGCGCAGGAAGTTCCAGCCCATCTGCAGATGGCGGATCAGCGAGTGCGCCTTGTATTGGGTGGCGACGCCGATGCGGCGGATGCCGCTGTTGAGCGCGTTGGACAGCGCGAAATCGATGATCCGCGTCTTGCCGCCGAAATAGACCGCCGGCTTGGCGCGCCGGTCGGTCAATTCCATCAGCCGGCTGCCGCGGCCGCCTGCCAATACATAGGCCATGGCGTCACGCGCCAGCGGTGCCTGTCGTTTCGGTGCCATGCGTCCCCTCCCCTTATGCCGCCTTCTGGCGGTCAATCACCCATCATATGCGAACATCAATGTTGAAAGCGGTGGCAGGATGACGTGGGCCGCGCCGTCTGTCACCGTGATCTGTCCCAGATTGCCTTGGCCGCTGCCGCCGTAAATCGCTGCATCGCTGTTCAGCACTTCGCGCCACACGCCGTCGTGCGGCAGCGGCAGGCGATAATGGCCGTGATGCAGGGGCGTCATGTTGCTGATCACGGCCACTGGCGGCGCACCCGGCGCCTTGCGAAGCCAGGCGAAGACCGAGGCCTGGTTGTCGTTCACCACCAGCCATTCAAAGCCCTCCGCCTCACAATCGCGGGCATGCAGCGCGGGCGTTTCGCGGTATAGGCGATTCAAGTCACGCACCAGCCGCTGCACACCGGCGTGCGCGGGCGCTTGCGTCAATTCCCAATCCAGCGCGCGTTCCTCGCTCCATTCGCGGCGCTGGGCGAATTCCTGGCCCATGAACAGCAGTTTCTTGCCGGGATAGCCCCACATCAGGCCATAATAGGCGCGCAGGTTGGCGAACTTCTGCCCGTCATCCCCGGCCATCTTGGTGAGCAAGGACCCCTTGCCGTGCACCACCTCGTCATGGCTCAGCGGCAGCACGAAATTTTCGGCAAAGGCGTAAACCAGCCCAAAGGTGATCTCGTCGTGGTGGTGTTTGCGGTGGATCGGATCACGCGCCATATACTGCAGCGTGTCGTGCATGAAGCCCATGTTCCACTTGAAGCCAAAGCCCAGGCCGCCCTCGTGGACGGGCTTGGACACGCCGGGCCAGCTGGTCGATTCCTCGGCGATGGTGACGATGCCGGCGTGGCTGCCATAGAGCGCCGTGTTCATGGCGCGCAGGAATTCCACCGCCTCCCAATTCTCGCGGCCGCCCTGTTCGTTGGGGATCCATTCGCCGGCCTTGCGGCTGTAATCGCGGTAGAGCATCGAGGCGACGGCATCGACGCGCAGGCCATCGACATGATATTTCTCGGCCCAGAACAAGGCGTTGTTGACCAGGAAGGCCATCACCTCGCGGCGGCCGAAATTATAGATGGCGGTGTTCCAGTCCGGGTGGAAGCCCAGCCTCGGGTCTTCATGTTCATAGAGCGCGGTGCCATCGAAATGGGCCAATCCGTGTTCATCGGTGGGGAAATGCGCCGGCACCCAATCGATCAGCACCGACAGGCCGGCGCGGTGGGCGCCATCGACGAAACGGGCAAAGCCGGCGACATCGCCGAAGCGGGCGGACGGGGCATAGAGGCCGGTGGTCTGATAGCCCCAACTCGGATCATAGGGGTGTTCGGAGACGGGCAGGAACTCGATGTGGGTGAAGCCCATGTCCACCGCATAGGGGATCAGGGTTTCGGCCATCGCATCCCAGGTCTGGAACCAGCCGTTTTCGTCGCGCTGCCAGCTGCCGGGGTGGACTTCATAGATGGACATCGGCACGCGGCGCGGATCGACGGCGGCCCAATGCGCGCGATGGGCGGCGTCGCCCCAATCGGGCTTGGCGGGTTGTGCCGTGAGTGACGCGGTTTTCGGGCGCAGTTCCGAGGCGACGGCGTAGGGATCGGCCTTCAGCGGCAGCACCGTGCCGTCCGCGCCGACGATGCGATATTTGTACGCCTGACCCTCGCCGACATCGGGCACGAAGATTTCCCAAACGCCAATATCGACCCGGCGGCGCATCAGGTGGCGGCGATGATCCCAGCCGTTGAAATCACCGACGACGCTGACAAAGCGGGCGTTGGGCGCCCACACGGCGAAATGCATGCCGCTGGCGCCTTCATGGTCGATCAGGTGCGCGCCCAGCTTGTCGAACAGCCGCAGGTGCGTGCCTTGGGCGATCAGGAAATCGTCCATCGGGCCCAAGACGGGGCCGAAGCTGTAGGGATCGGTCACCCACCAATCATGGCCGCCGCCATGGCAGTGATAATTGACCGGCTGTGGCTGGCCTTTCAGCTTGCCTTCGAACAGGCCACGATCGTCGACCCGGGTCAGCGTGCCGAGCGCCTTGCCCGCCAGGCTGTGCGCTACCGCCGTTTCCGCACCGGGCAGGATGGCGCGGGCGAACGGGCCTTCCGGGCCATCATGCACACCAAGCAGCGCGAAGGGATCGGCGTGGGTGCCGTCCAGCAGTGCAGCAATGGCCTCCCCCGGTGGCTGCATGGCCTTCAGACTTTCCAGATATCCTTCGCATATTCGGCGATGGTGCGGTCGGACGAGAACCAGCCGACATTGGCGATATTGTGCAGCGTGGACCGGCGCCATCCTTGCGGGTCCAGCCAGCGCTGGTCAACTGCGCGCTGGGCGGCGGCATAGGCATCGAAATCGGCGGCAACCATGAACCAGTCATGGTCATAGAGCCCATCCATCAGACCGCGATAACGGTGCGGATCATCCGACGAGAACACGCCGGACGCGATGGCTTCCACCGCCTGGTGCAGTTCGCGCGAGCCTTCGATGATGGCGCGCGGATT
This sequence comes from Sandarakinorhabdus sp., assembly GCF_032115815.1. Lineage (GTDB taxonomy): Bacteria > Pseudomonadota > Alphaproteobacteria > Sphingomonadales > Sphingomonadaceae > Sandarakinorhabdus. The sequence goes on along the minus strand of NZ_JAUMBI010000139.1, from coordinate 16,124 downwards.
ATAGCCATTGGCCCGCTTTTCCGCGACCTCGGCGGCGGTGAGGCCGAAGATGACGATATTCTCACCGCCCACCCGGTCCTTGATCTCGATATTGGCCCCGTCCAGCGTGCCGATCGTGAGCGCCCCGTTCAGAGCAAATTTCATGTTGCCGGTGCCGGAAGCTTCCATGCCGGCGGTGGAAATCTGTTCGGAAAGATCGGCGGCCGGAATGATACGTTCGGCGAGGCTGACATTGTAATTGGGCACGAACACCACCTTCAGCAGCCCGCCTACCGATGGATCATTGTTGATCCGCTTGGCGATGTCCCCGGCCAGTTTGATGATCAGCTTGGCGTTGTGATAGCTCGATGCTGCCTTGCCGCCGAAGATCTTCACGCGAGGCACCCAATCGCGTTCGGGATGGCTGCGGATCTGGTCGTACAGCGCCACCGTTTCGATCAGGTTGAGCAGCTGGCGCTTGTATTCGTGGATGCGCTTTATCTGCACGTCGAACAGCGCATCGGGGTTGAGGCGGATGCCGGTCAGGTCCTTCAGATGCGCGGCCAGCGCCACCTTGTTGCTGCGCTTCACCTCGGCAATCCGTTCCCCCAGCGCCGCATCGCCGGCCAGCACGTTCAGGGCGCTCAATTGCTCTGCATCATCCAGAAAGCCGTCGCCGATGGCATCGCGGATGGTCGCCGTCAGCGCCGGGTTGCACTGCTGGAGCCAACGCCGCGGCGTCACACCGTTGGTCTTGTTGTTGATCTTGCCCGGGAACAATTTGTGCAGCGATGAAAATACCGTGGTCTTCATCAGTTCGGTGTGCAGCGCGGCGACGCCGTTGACGCTGTGGGCGCCGGCAAAGGCCAGATTGGCCATGCGCACCCGCCGCTCGCCGCCTTCATCAATCAGCGAAATCGCCGCGACCTCGCCATCGCTCATCCCCTGCCGCCGCGCGTCCCGCAGAACCCGCGAATTGATGGCATAGATGATCTGCATGTGGCGCGGCAGCATGCGTTCGAACAGCGGCAGCGGCCAGCTTTCCAGCGCCTCGGGCAGCAGCGTGTGGTTGGTATAGCCGACGGTGCGGCGAGTGATATCCAGCGCTTCGTCGAATTCCAGCCCGTGGCCATCCACCAGCAGGCGCATGATTTCCGCCACGGCTACCGCCGGGTGGGTATCGTTCAGCTGGATCGCCGCCTTGTCGGGCAGGGTGCGGATATCGCCATGATATTGCACGTGGCGGCGCATGATGTCCTGGATGGAGGCGGAGGTGAAGAAATACTCCTGCCGCAGCCGCAGTTCCTGGCCGGCCAGGCTGGAATCAGCCGGATAGAGCACCCGCACCAGGCTGTCGGCGCGCATCTGATCAGCCAGCGCCCCCATGTGATCGCCGGCGTTGAACGCATCCAGCCGGATCGGATCGAGCGCATTGGCTGTCCACAGCCGCAGCGTGTTCACCCGTTTGCCGCGCCAGCCCACCACCGGCGTATCAACAGCAGTGGCTTCCACCACTTCGGCCGGCTGCCATTCCACGGCTTCGCCATTGGCCACCACATCGCCGCCATAGCCTATGCGATAACAGCTTTCGCGCCGTTCGAATTCCCACGGATTGCCGTGCGCCAGCCAGGTTTCCGGCAATTCCACCTGCCAGCCATCATCGATGCGCTGGCGGAACATGCCGTTCACATAACGGATGCCATAGCCATGGGCCGGGATATCCAGGCTGGCGAGGCTTTCCATGAAGCAGGCCGCCAGCCGGCCAAGGCCGCCATTGCCCAACGCCGCATCCGGTTCCAGTTCCTCCAGTTCGGCCAGATCAATCCCCTGTGCCCGCAGCGCCTGCTCCATCTCGCGGCCCATCCCCAGGTTCGACATGGCATCGCGCAGCAGCCGGCCAATCAGGAATTCGAGGCTGAGATAATAGACGCGCTTGGCACCCGCTTCGTGCGTGCGCCTTGTGGAATCCATCCACAGATCGATCACTTCGTCCCGGAGGGCCAGCACGGCGGCAGTGAACCAGTCATGCGGCTTGGCCGAGCGTTCATCCTTGCCGACCCGGTGGCGCAAAGCATCCACGATGCGCGCCTCCAACAGATCGGCCTTGGCGGTGGGTCGGGACGGCATGCAGACATCTCTTTCGTTGTGCGCCAGGCCGCACGCATGTTTCATGGCCTGTGAACGTTATCATAACAAGGCCATTGGCCCAGTGTTTGGCGCTGACTATGACGCCAGGCAACGGCAGGGCAACAGGCGATTGGCCCAAAGCGCCCGCGCTTGCCATTCGGCGCTGCATCGGCTTGAGTCTGCCGCGCACAAACGCCGGGCCGTTGCGGCAATCGGCAAGGATCAGGGGTCGAAGATGAAGAAATTGTTGTTCCGGGCCGTTCTTCTGGCCAGCCTTGCCGCCCTGCCCGCACCCGCCATGGCGCAAGCACAGGATCCCGCGCAATGGGCAGGCCTGCATTACCGGCAAGTCGGCCCGTGGCGCGGCGGGCGAGTGACAGCGGTCACCGGTGTGCCCTCGCAGCCCGACACCTTCTACATGGGCACCACCGGCGGCGGCGTGTGGAAATCCACGGATTCCGGCAATAGCTGGACCAACACCAGCGACGGCCAGATCAGCATCGCATCGATGGGCGCGGTGGCGGTGGCCGACAGCAACCCCCAGATCGTATATGCCGGCAGCGGTTCGTCGAAGATCCGCAGCAATGTCTCGATCGGGCGCGGCATCTGGAAATCGGTGGATGGCGCCAAGACCTGGACGTTCACCGGCCTGCGTGACGTGGGCCAGATTTCCACCATCCGCATCAACCCGGCGAACCCCGATGAAGTGTTCGTGGCCAGCACCGGCAACCCCTTTGCTTATGGCAAGGATCGCGGCGTCTATCGCACCCGCGACGGCGGCAAGACGTGGGCGAAGGTGCTGTTCATCAACGACACGCTGGGCGCGGCCGATCTGGAAATGGCCGCCGATGATCCGAAAACGCTCTATGCCGCGATGTGGCACGGCATCCGCCGGCCGTGGACCATCACGTCTGGCAGCAAGGATGGCGGCCTCTACAAGTCCGTCGATGGCGGCGACACGTGGACCAAGCTGGCCGGCGGGCTGCCCACTGGCCTGTTCGGCCGTGCCAATATCGGCGTCAGCGCAGCGGCGCCGGGTCGGCTCTATGCCCTGATCGAAGCCAAGCCGGGTGCCGGACTGTATCGCTCCGAAGATCGCGGCCAGACCTGGGCACTGGTCAACGGCGAGGGCCGGCTGACAACGCGGCCATTCTACTACACGACGCTGGGCGTCGATCCCAACAACGCCGATCAACTGTTCGTTGGCAACGAGGACTGGTTCCGCTCCGTCGACGGCGGCAAAAGCTTCACGGTCGAGCCCACCCCGCACGGCGACAACCACGATGTGTGGATCAACCCGAAGAACAGCAAGCTGATCGTGCAGGCCAATGATGGCGGCGCCAACGTGTCGCGCGATGGCGGCCGCACCTGGTCTGTGCAGTCCAACCAGCCGACGGCCGAAATCTACCAGGTCGCGGTGGACAACCAGTTTCCCTATCGCATTTACGGCGCGCAGCAGGACAACAGCACACTGATCCTGCCGTCGCAGCCGCTGGGCAACGGCCAAGCCTATATGGAAGGACCGGGCTGCGAAACCGGGCCGATCATCCCCAAGATTGATGATCCGCTGATGGTGTGGGCCGGCTGCAAGGGCCAGTTCAGCCGGCTCGATCTGCGCACCAACCGCAACGAACAACAATATTGGATCGGCAGTGAATCGCTGTATGGCGCCAACCCCAAGGATCTGCGCTTCCGCTTCCAGCGCGTCGCGCCGCTGGAGGTGTCGCCGGTGGAGCCCAACACCATCTACTACGGCTCGCAGCATGTGCACCGCTCGAAGGACGGCGGCGTCAACTGGGAGGTGATCAGCCCTGATCTCACCGCGAATCCGCCGGAAGGCCGGATGGCATCGGGGGATCCGATCACCATCGATGCCACGGGTGAGGAAGTCTATTCCACCGTCTATGCCATCCGCGAAAGCGCGGTGCAGCCCGGCGTGATCTGGGCCGGATCGAACGACGGCCTTGTCCATGTCACCCGCGATGGCGGCAAGACCTGGGCCAACGTCACGCCCAAGGGCCTGCCACCCGGCGGGCGCGTGCAGAATATCGATCCCGGCGCGCGCGCCGCCGGCACGGCCTATGTGGCCTACCACCGCTATCTGCTCGGCGATTTCAGCCCTCACGCTTATCGCACCGATGATTTCGGCAAAACGTGGACGCGGATCACCGCGGGCATCGCCGCCGATGAACCGGTGCGTGTGGTGCGCGAAGATCCGGTGCGACCGGGCCTGCTGTTTGCAGGCACTGAGTTCGGCATGCATGTCTCGTTCGACCGGGGCGCGCATTGGCAGAGCTTCCAGAACGATCTGCCGGCGACTCCCATCACCGATATCCGCCTCGCCCACGGCGATCTGGTGCTGTCGACGCAGGGCCGCGGTTTCTACGTTCTGGACAACATCGATGTGCTGCGCCAGTTGCCGGCACCCGGCACGGTCAGCAGCGCACCTGTGCTCTACAAGCCGATCACGGCGGTGCGCATTTCGCCTTCAGCCGACTACGGCACCGACCCGAAGGAAGGCCCCGAATATCGCCCGCCCGGCGCAATGATCGATTATGCCTTGCCGGCCGGCACCGTGGCAGTGACCCTGACCGTCCTCGATACCAATGGCACGGAACTGCGCCGCTTCTCGAGCGACAGTCCGGCAGCGCAGCCGGGGCGCGGCTATCGCTGGCGGCCGCTGTGGCAGACGAAGCTGAATGCGGCGCCGGGCATGCACCGGCTGATCTGGGACTTGCGCCGCGGCAATGATCGCGGGCCGCTGGTGCCGCCGGGCGATTATACGGTGGTGATGACGGCGGGCAGCGTGACAACGCGCCAACCGCTGACCGTGGTGGCCGATCCGCGCGTGCTGGCCAGCGGTGTGACCAACGCCGATCTGGAAGCGCAATATCAGCATAATCTGCGCGTCGGGAAACTGGCGGCCGACACCAGTGCTGCCGCCACCCGCTTGCGCGCGGCGCTGAAAGACACGACAGACCCTGCCAAACTGGCGGCACTGAACAGCATCGCCGCCCGGCTGCTCACCCCGCCGGTGCGCTACAGCCCGCCCGGCCTCGACACGCACGTGAATTATCTGCGCAGCCAGACCACCGACTATGACGGCAAGATCGGCAACCATCCCCAGGAGCGCTACGCCGAACTGCGCGCCGCCATTGATGCCATCGTGAAGGAACTCGACGCGGTGCTTGGGCCGGTGAAGAGCTGACGCAGCGCGGCAAACCGGTTGTTGTGTGGCGGGCGGGTTTGGAGGATATCGCGGCCATGACTGGCCCTGCCCCCTTTGCTGCCTTCGCGCCCGCCCTGTCTCCCGCTACGCCTCTGCGGCAACGCATATCGGCTGCCTGCCGCACGCCCGAACGCGAAGCCGTCGTTGCCCTGCTGCCGCTGGCCGAACTGCCGGCCGCCTTGCGCCCCAGTGTGGCCGCCACCGCCGGTTCCCTCGTTACCGCCCTGCGCGCCAAGGGCCAGCAGGGCGGCGTCGAAGGGCTGGTGAAGGAATATTCGCTGTCCAGCCAGGAAGGCGTGGCGTTGATGTGCCTGGCCGAAGCCCTGCTGCGCATCCCGGACAACGAAACCCGCGACGCGCTGATCCGCGACAAGATCGCTGGCGGTGACTGGCAGGCGCATCTGGGCGACGGCAAGACGCTGTTTGTCAACGCCGCCACCTGGGGCCTGATGGTAACCGGCAAGCTGACGGCGAGCTTTGCCGAAACCGGGCTGGGCGCCGTGCTCACGCGCCTGTTGGCGCGCGCCGGCGAACCGGTGATCCGCCGCGGCATCGACATGGCGATGCAGATGATGGGCGATCAGTTCGTTACCGGTGAGACCATCGAAGAGGCGCTGAAACGCGCCCGCCGTCTGGAAGCGCAAGGCTTTGCCTACAGCTATGACATGTTGGGCGAAGCCGCGACCACCATGGCCGATGCGGACCGCTATTTTGCCGATTACGAGCACGCCATCCACGCCATTGGCGCGGCGGCGGCGGGGCGCGGGATTTTTGACGGCCCCGGCATTTCGATCAAATTGTCGGCCCTGCACCCGCGCTATGCCCGCGCGCAGGTGGAAAGGGTGATGGCCGAACTGCTGCCGCGCGTGGCGGCGCTGGCGGCGCTGGCCAAATCCCATGGCATCGGCTTCAATATCGATGCCGAGGAAGCCGACCGGCTGGAACTGTCGCTCGACCTGCTGGAAGTGCTGGCGCTGTCGCCGGAACTCAAGGGCTGGGACGGGCTGGGCTTCGTCGTGCAGGCCTACGGCAAGCGCTGCCCGTTTGTCATCGACTGGCTGATTGATCTCGCCCGGCGGGCAGAGCGGCGGATCATGGTGCGGCTGGTCAAGGGCGCCTATTGGGACAGTGAGATCAAGCGCGCGCAGGTCGATGGGCTCAGTGATTTTCCGGTGTTCACGCGCAAGCTGCACACCGATGTGTCTTACCTTGCCTGCGCCGCCAAATTGCTTGGCGCGCGCGATGCGGTGTTCCCGCAGTTCGCCACCCACAATGCCCACACGCTGGCCGCCATCCACACCATGGCCGGCCCGGATTTCGCCATCGGTGATCATGAGTTCCAATGCCTGCACGGCATGGGCGAAGCACTGTATGAAGAAGTGGTGGGGCCGGAAAAGCTGAACCGCCCGTGCCGCATTTATGCGCCGGTGGGCACCCACGAAACGCTGCTGGCCTATCTGGTGCGCCGCCTGCTCGAAAACGGCGCCAACAGCAGCTTTGTCCACCGCATCTGGGATGAGGCTGTCTCCATTGAGGAACTGATTGCCGATCCGGTGGAGGAAGCCCGTGCGCTTGGCGGCAGCCCGCACCCGGTCATCGCCCTGCCCGCCGCCATCTATGGCCAGCGCCGCAATTCGGCCGGCATCGATCTGGCCAGCGAACCGGCGCTGGCGGCGCTGGCAACGCGCCTGCAGGAGAGCGTCCAGAAGAACTGGACGGCGGCACCGCTGATTCCTGGGCATGTTTCCAGCGCCAGCCCGGTGCCGGTGTGCAACCCGGCTGGCCGCAGCGATACCGTCGGCACGGTCGCCTTCGCCACGCTGGCCGATGTCGAAAAGGCAGCGCAGGTTGCCGCGCAGGCGGTCCCGTCATGGTCCGCCGTTCCGGTCACCCAGCGCGCGGCCCTGCTGGAATCTGCCGCTGACCGCCTCGAAGCTGACATGCCGCTGCTGATGGGGCTGATCATTCGCGAAGCCGGCAAATCCGCCGCCAACGCTATTGCCGAAGTGCGCGAAGCGGTGGATTTCCTGCGCTACTATGCCGATCAGGCCCGCCAGACGCTCGACACCACCCACAACCCGCTGGGGCCGGTGCTGTGCATCAGCCCGTGGAATTTCCCGCTTGCCATCTTCATTGGCCAGGTCGCCGCGGCGCTGGTGGCAGGCAACAGTGTCATCGCCAAGCCGGCCGAGGAAACCCCGCTGATCGCCGCCGAAGCCGTGCGCATCCTGCACGAGGCCGGCGTTCCCACCGAGGCGCTGCTGTTCGTGCCCGGCGACGGCAGCATCGGCGCGGCATTGGTCGCGCGGCCGGAAATTGCCGGCGTGATGTTCACCGGCTCCACCGAAGTGGCCAAGCTGATCCAGGCCGAACTTGCCCGCCATGGCGATAACCCGATCCCGCTGCTGGCCGAAACCGGCGGCCAGAACGCGATGATCGTCGACAGTTCGGCGCTGTCGGAACAGGTCACCGCCGATGTGATTGCGTCCGCCTTTGACAGTGCCGGCCAGCGCTGTTCGGCGCTGCGCATCCTGTGCCTGCAGGAGGATATTGCCGACAAGCAATTGGCCATGCTCAAGGGTGCACTGGCTGAGTTGCGGCTGGGCAATCCTGATCGGCTGCGGATCGACATCGGCCCGGTGATCACCGCCGAAGCGCAGGCCACCATCACCGCCCATATCGAACGCATGCGTGGCCTTGGTTGCCGCATCCACCAGCTGCCCCTGCCCGCCGAGGCTGCCCACGGCAGCTTCGTGCCACCCACCATCATCGAGATCGACAGCATCGCCCAGATCGGCCGCGAAGTGTTCGGGCCTGTCTTGCACGTCGTCCGTTTCCAGCGCGACGACATGGCCGCGCTGGTCGATGCCATCAACGCCACCGGCTATGGCCTCACCTTCGGCCTGCACACGCGGCTGGATGAAACCATCGAAGCCGTCACGGCCAAGGCCGCCGCCGGCAACATCTATATCAACCGCAACATCATTGGCGCGGTGGTGGGCGTGCAGCCCTTTGGCGGGCGCGGCCTGTCCGGCACCGGGCCCAAGGCTGGCGGGCCGCTCTATCTCGGCCGGCTGGTGCAGTCGGAGCCTAACACCGCGCTTGCCAGCGGCGCGGCGCACGATCCTGCCGTGGTGGCATTTGCTGGGTGGTTGGAGGCCACCGGCATGGATGGCAGCGCCGCGCTGGAGCCGCAACTTACGGGCCTCGCCCTTGAACTGCCTGGCCCTGTGGGCGAAACCAATCGTTACGCCCTGCATCCGCGCGGGCGGGTGCTGCTGATCCCAGCAACACAGCAGGGCCTTGCCTGCCAGATCGGCGCGGCGCTGGCCGCCGGCAACCACGCGGATATCGTCTGGCCCGGTTCGCCGCCGGCTGCCTTTGCCAGCCTGCCGCCGCTGGTCAGCCTGCGCCTCGGCTGGCTGCCGGACGTGCCGGCATCTGCCGATTGCGCGGCGGTGCTGATCGAAGCATCGACCCCAGGCCTGCTGCAGCGCCTCGCTGCCATGCCCGGGCAGATCCCCATCGTGCAGATGGCCGACCATGAAGGCCGTTATCGTCGTGACTGGCTGGTGGAGGAGGTCTCCACTTCGATCAACGTGACGGCCGCCGGCGGCAATGCCAGCCTGATGGCGATGGTCTGATCGCCATGCGCACCCTCTCCACTGTCCCCACCCCGGCGCTGGTGCTGGATCGCGGCATCGCGGCGCGCAACATGGCACGGATGCGCGATCATCTCGCCGGCGTCGCCCCCGGCGTGCTGTTCCGCCCGCATCTGAAAACCGCCAAGAGCATCGCGGTCGCCGACATGCTGTTCAAAGGGGCCCGCCACCCCATCACCGTTTCCACCCTGAAGGAGGCGGAACTGTTCGGCGCGGCTGGCTTCACCGACATTCTCTACGCTGTTGGCCTGTCACCGCAGAAGATCGCGCCGGTGCAGGCGCTGCGCGAACAGGGCATCAATCTCACCGTCGTCACCGACAATGTCGCCATGGCAGCTGCAATCTGTGCGGCTGCGCCTAGCGGCGAATTGCCGACCCTGATCGAGCTGGATGTTGATGGCCACCGCGCTGGCGTCGGCTTCGATGATGGCGCGGCCCTCATCGCCATCGCCGCTGCGCTGGGCCCAAATTTTGCCGGCGTGATGACCCATGCCGGCGGCTCCTATTCCCTGTCTCATCCGGACGAGCTGGCGCATTTCGCTGATCAGGAAGCCGCCCGCGCCGCCACGGCCGCGCGGCTGCTGGAACAGGCCGGCCACGCCTGCTGCATCGTCAGCATCGGATCGACCCCCACCGGCAATGCCGTGCGCAATCTGGATGGTGTCACCGAATTTCGCGCCGGCGTCTTCATGTTCGGTGATCTGGTCATGCACGGGGTTGGTGTGTGCCCGCTTGAAGACATCGCCTTGTCGGTGCTGACCACGGTGATTGGCACCTATCCCGAGCGAGGACTGGTGATTGTCGATGCCGGCTGGATGGCGCTGTCCCGCGACAGAGGCACGTCTGGCCAGGCCGTCGATCAAGGCTATGGCCTGGTGTGCTGCCTTGATGGCCAGGTGCTGGGCGATCTCATCGTGCTGCAGGCCAACCAGGAACATGGCGTGATCGGCGTGCGCCCCGGCACCAACGCCACCGTGCCCGATCTGAAGGTCGGCGATCGCCTGCGCATCCTGCCCAATCACGCCTGCGCCACGGCGGCCCAGCATGCCTGCTATGAAGTGGTGGCGGGATTGCCCGATATCATCGACAGCTGGGAGCGGTTCAGTGGCTGGTGAGGCTGAAATCCGCTGCGTCAATCCGACGGACGCCGCGCCGCCCGGCGGGCATTATTCGCACGCCTGCCTTGCCGGCGGCTTCCTGTTCGTTTCCGGCCAATTGCCGGTGCTGCCCGATGGCACGCACGCCCCCGAAACCGATTTCGCCACACAAGCTGCCCAAGCGCTCGCCAATCTGTTCGCCGCCCTGGCAGCGGCTGGTGCGTCACGCCAGGCCATCGTCAAGGTCACGGTCTATGTGACCGATATCGCCGATTGGCCGGTCTTCAACGCGCTCTATGCGCAAGCCATGGGCGAACATCGGCCGGCCCGAACAGTCGTTCCTGTACCGGTGCTGCATCACGGCTATCGGATCGAGATTGATGCCATCGCGCTGCGCTGCTGATCTGCCCGGCGGACTCGAACTTATCATGGCTGACGGAGAGACGCGTTGCGTTTTCGCTGCCTGCTGGCATGCTGCAGAAAATTCTTGGGCTGAGGACAACAACATGCCGCTGCTGCCGGTGATACGCACTCTTGGCATCGCTCTGATGTTCAGCCTGTCTGCGGCAGAAGCCAGCCAGGCGCAAACCGTGGCTGGCACCAACGCTGCGCCGGGTTCCGAGGCCTATCAATCCTTGCGCTACAGGCTTGTCGGCCCGTTTCGCGCCGGGCGCACGGTGGGCGCAGTCGGGATTCCCAGCCAGCCGAATGTCTTCTTCGTGGGCGTCAACAATGGCGGCGTCTGGAAGACGGATGATTACGGACGCACCTGGCGCCCGATCTTCGATGCGGCGTCAACCGGTTCCATTGGCGACATCGCCGTGTCCCCCTCGCATCCGGATGTCATCTATGTCGGCACCGGCGAAGGGCTGCACCGCCCCGATCTCAGCACCGGCGATGGCATCTTCAAGTCTGTGGATGGCGGCAAGAGCTGGGCCCATATCGGCCTGAAAGACGTGAGCCAGGTGGGCCGCATCATCGTGCATCCCACCGATCCGGGCACCGTTTATGTCGCCGGCATGGGGCGCCCTTATGGCGCGAACAGCGAACGCGGCGTGTTTCGCAGCCGCGATGGCGGGGCGACGTGGGAAAAGATTCTGTACGTAAACGCCAATACCGGCGCGAACCGCATCGAGTTCGACCCCAATAATCCCAACATCCTGTACGCCAACCTATGGGAACACCGCGAGGGACCGTGGGAGAATGCGCGTTTTTCCGGGCCGAACAGCGGCATCTACAAGTCGGTCGACGGCGGTTCGAGCTGGCGCAAGCTCTCAGGCGGCCTGCCGGGCGCAGCACAGGGCCTGGGCCTGACCGGCGTTGGCGTCGCGCCGAGCAATTCAAACCGCATCTATGCCGTGATCAACGCCGTGAAGGACGGTGGCATCTACCGCTCCGACGATGGCGGCGTGCATTGGGCGCTGGTCAGCACCGACCGGCGCATCTGGGGGCCGGACGGCGGTTATGGGGAAATCATCGTGCACCCCACGAATGAAAATCTCGTCTTCCTCGCCAACACCGCCGCCTATCGATCGGAGGACGGTGGCAAGACCTGGATATCGCACAAGGGGGCGCCCGGCGGGGACGATTATCAGCGCATGTGGATCAATCCGAAAGCGCCTGACATCATGATCTACACCGCCGACCAGGGCGCCACCATATCCGTGAATGGCGGGCGCAGCTGGAGCAGCTGGTACAACCAGCCGACCGCCCAGCTCTACCATGTCTCCACCGACAGGCAGTTTCCCTATTGGATCTATGGCGGCCAGCAGGAAAGCGGCGCCATCGGCATCGCCAGCCGCGGCAACGGCGGCCAGATCTCCTTCCGCGACTGGATGGGCGTGGGCGCCGATGAATATGCCTTTGTGGCGCCCGATCCGCTGAACCCCGATCTGATCTATGGCGGCCGTGTCGTGCGGTTCGATCGGCGGACAGGGCAGACCCGCAACATCGCCCCGGAAGCGCTGCGATCCGGCAAATACCGGATCAAGCGGTCCATGCCGCTGATGTTCCATCCCGCCGATCCCAAGGCGCTGCTGTTCGCGACCAACGTGCTGTGGAAGACCGTGAACGGCGGCGAGAGCTGGGAGATCATCAGCCCAGACCTGTCCCGTGAACGGCCGGACGTGCCAGCGAGCATCGGCGATTTCCGTGAGCCGCAGCTGGCGACGATGGATCGGCTGGGGGTGATCTATGCCCTGGCGCCATCACCGCGCGATGCGAGCATCATCTGGGCCGGCACCGATGATGGCCTGATCCACATCACGCGGGACGTAGGGCGCAACTGGACAAACGTGACGCCGCCGTCGCTGCGCGCCTGGGACAAGCTCTCCGCTCTCGATGCCGGGCATTTCAATAATGACACCGCCTATGCGGCCGTAAACGCCATCCGGCTCGACGACATGCGTCCGCACATCTACCGCACCCACGATGGTGGCCGGAGCTGGGCCCGCATCGTCACCGGCCTTCCCGACGATGGCCCGGTGAATGTCGTGCGCGAGGATCCCAAGCAGCCCGGCCTGCTGTTCGCCGGCACGGAACGCGCCGTGTATTTCTCGATCGACGATGGCGCGAACTGGCAGGCGTTGCGCATGAACATGCCGGTAACGTCCATTCGCGACCTCGTCGTCCATGACGATGATCTCGTGATCGGCACCCACGGGCGGTCGATCTGGGTGTTGGACGATATGTCGATCCTGCGTGAGCTTGCCGCCGCACGGAACGCCAGGGGCCTCCATCTGTTCAAACCCGCGATCGCGACGCGGGTCCGCTCGAACATGTTCCATGACACCCCGCTGCCACCGGAAGAGCCGACGGGCGAAAATCCGCCCGATGGCGTGGCGCTGGACTATTTCCTGCCCACCAACGCCGCCAACGTCAGGCTCGAGATCCTCGACAGCAAGGGGACACGGGTGCGCCTATTTTCCAGTGACGACAAGGTGGAGAGGCTGGATCCGGTGACGCTGCCCCATCCGACCTACTGGATCAGGCCGCCGCAGCACCTGGCGACGACGCCGGGCCATCATCGCTTCGTCTGGAACCTTCGCCATGAACCGCCCAAGGGCGTGCGGCGTGGCTATGATATTGCGGCGACCTTCCGCAACACGCCAAGCGATCCCGTCGGGCCATTCGTGCTTCCCGGCCCGTATCGCGTGCGGGTCACGGCAGACGGCGTGACGCGCGAGGCCGGGCTCGATGTCCGGCTCGATCCGCGCGTGCACGTGCCAGCTGAAGATCTTGCGCTGCAGGCTCACCATAGCCTGCAATTGCTGAAGGCCAGCGAGGCGGCACAGGCAATGCGTGACAGCGTCGATGCCCAGCTTGCAGCCGCCACCGCCGCCCAGCGCGTCGCCTTGCTCCGCCTGCGCGGCGATGGCGAGGCAGCAAATCCCGATACCAGTTACGGCAGCATCACCGCCGCGCCGTCCGAGCAGGAGACGATCGTCAGCCTGCAGGAGAAGCTGGTCTATATGCTGAAGCTGCTGCAGCAGGCGGATGCCCGGCCAACCACCCAGTCGATCACGGCCGTGAATGCGCTGTTGGCCCGGCTCGACGAACTCAAGGCGCGTCTTGCAGCGCTCGGCCCGTCTTGATCGAGACGGCGCTGGGCGCTCTTGCGCAAACCGGGTTCGAACGCCACAACAGTGCATGCTCCATTCAAGCCGCTCCGCCAATCGGTTAGCCACCGCGATGCTTCGCCGTGTCGGGCTCGCGCTCTTGGCTTTCCTGCCGATCGCCGGGCTCCACGCGCAGTCGCCGGCGCCCAGCCCCGTTGCCGTTGATCCTTCACTCTATGCCGGTCTTTCGTATCGCATGGTCGGGCCGTTCCGCGGCGGCCGCGCCACCGCCGTGGCCGGCATTGCTGAGCAGCCCAATATATTCTTCATGGGCACCACCGGCGGCGGTGTGTGGAAGACCGACGACGCCGGCGGCCACTGGACAAACGTCACCGACGGGTTCCTGAATGTCGGCAACATCGGCGCCATCGACGTGGCCGACAGCGACCCGCGCATCATCTATGTCGGCACCGGTTCTGCCTCCATCCGGGGCAACAGTTCGGTGGGGCGCGGCGTGTGGAAATCGACCGATGGCGGCGCGACCTGGCGCCACGTGGGCCTGCCGGAATCGGGCGCCATCGGCAAGCTGGTCGTCCATCCGACCAACCCAAACGTGGTCTATGTCGCCGCGCTCGGCCATCCCTTTGGCCGCAACAAGGAACGCGGCGTCTATCGCACGCGCGACGGCGGCGCCACGTGGGAGCATGTGCTGTTCGTGAACGATGGCACCGGCGCCGTGACCCTCTCCATGAGCCCCGACAATCCGGACGAGATCTATGCCGGCCTGTCGCGCATCGAGCGCAAGCCATGGACGATGATTTCCGGCGGGCCGGATGGCGGGGTGTACCAAACCACCGACGGCGGCACATCGTGGCGCAAGCTGGCCGGCGGCCTGCCGACCGGCAACGTGGGCAAGGTGGGGGTGACGGTGTCACCCGCCAACCCGCGCCGCGTGTGGGCACTGGTGGAGGCGGAGCCGGGTGGCGGGCTCTATCGTTCCGACGACCGCGGCGCGACGTGGAGCCTGGTCAACACCGACAAGGAGGTGCGCGGACGGCCGTGGTATTATGGCCATGTGCGCGCCGATCCGGTGGACCCCAACAAGGTCTATGTGATGAACGTGCCGCTGCTGCGTTCCACCGATGGCGGCGCCACGTTCAAGAAAATACCGGTGCCGCATGGCGACACCCACGACATCTGGATCAACCCACGCGACCCGCGCGTTTTCGGGGTATCGAGCGACGGCGGCACCCAGGTGACGGTGAACGACGGACGCACCTTCTCGTCGGTGTACAACCAGCCCACAGCCGAGCTTTACGACGTGGTGGTGGATAACCAGGTTCCCTACCGCCTCTATGGCTCGCAGCAGGACAATTCGAGCATCAGCGTGCTGCAGCGGCGGCTGCACAATAGCCTGCGCCCGCAGCAGGAGTGGGGCTATGCCGCCGGCTGCGAAACCGGCCCTGTCGCGTTGCACCCCGATCATCCCGAGATCATCTTCGGCGGCTGTTATGGCGGCGAAATCAACCGGCAGGACCTGCGCGACGACACGCGGGTGAGCGTGACTGTCTACCCGGAGGCCATGGCGCTGGCGCCGCGCGACAAGATCAACCGCTGGCAATGGCTCGCGCCGATCGTGGTGAGCCCGCACGACCCGGCCACCGTCTACCATGCCAGCCAATATCTTTACCGCAGCCGCGACCGCGGCAACAACTGGACGCGCATCTCGCCGGATCTGACGACGAACGACACGCGTTATCAGGCATGGCCGGGCGAGCCGATCACGGCCGACAATCCCAACGGGGCGGAGACGTTCACGACCATCTATGCGGTCACGCCATCACCGCACGACGCGCGCACGGTCTGGGTAGGCACCGACGACGGCCGCGTGCAGATCACGCGCGACGACGGCAAGCGCTGGACAGACATCACGCCGCCGGCATTGCCGCCGCTCTCCACCGTGAACCGGATCGAGGTATCGCCGCACGCGCCGGGCCGCGCCTTCGTGGCGGCCTACCGCTACAAGCTGGATGACTTCACCCCCTATGTCTTCCGCACCGAAGACTATGGCCGCACCTGGACACGGATCGCCGACGGCACCAACGGCATTCCCGCCAACCACCCGGTGCGGGTGGTGCGTGAAGACAATGAACGGCGCGGGTTGCTGTATGCAGGCACCGAATTCGGGTTGTTCGTCTCGTTCGACGACGGCAACCGCTGGCAATCGCTGCAGCTCAACCTGCCAGCCTCGCCGGTGATGGACCTGAAGGTGCACCGGGGCGATCTGGCCGTGGCCACGCAGGGACGTTCTTTCTGGATATTGGACGATCTGGGGCCATTGCGCGAGCTGGCCGCCGATGCCGCCCCGCGCGCCGCGCGGCTCTATGCGCCGCGCGCTGCTGCCCGCGGCGTTGGGGGCCTGCCCCTGCAGGAGGTTGATCTGCAACTGCCCGACAATCTGCCGCACGGGGCA
>NZ_JAUMBI010000138.1:0-2043 GCF_032115815.1 Sandarakinorhabdus sp. | reverse complement strand
GGGCGTGGCCAGAATCGCGGCGCCATCAGCCGTGTAGGTCACGCTGATCACCGCTTCCAGCAGCGCCAGCACCCGTTGTTCGATCTCCATGGCCGGCGGCGGGCAGGCCATCCGGGTTGCCGCCATCGGCCCCAGCTGCAGCGTGGTGCCATCCTGCTTCCAGCTGCCGTTGAAGCGGTTGCAGCCGGCCGTGCCGGAAAGCCGGCTGGTGCCCTGATCGCCGGGATCGAACATCAGGCTGCTGCGTGCCACCGGCCCGCCGCCGTTGAGATCGACAATCTGCCATTCGCCTTCCAGGCTGCCGGCGATCACTGGCGGCTTGCCCGACAGCGCCTGGCCCAGTTGCTGGCGCTGATCGCGGCAGCCGGCGAGCGCGAGGAGGGTGAGGGGGAGGAGCAGGGCAGGACGCATGCCACCATCCTGCCGCTAGCCGCCGGCCGGTGCAAGGCTGGCGACCAGCGACTCCATCGCCGATTGATCCACCAATATGGCGCCATCGGCCGGCCGATCGAGATCGAGGATCAGCATGATGGTGAGCGCCATCAACAGGAACAGCACGCCAGAGGCAAAACGGTGTCGATGGCCATGGGCATCGAGCACATAGCCGAGCAGGAAGCAGGCAACGCTGGCAAAGATCACCAGCAGCAGCATCACTTCGCCCGGCACACGCGCCGCCACCGCCTTCTCGCGGCTGGTGCCGGTGTCGAGAACAGCGTTGATCGCGCTGACCAGGCTGACCGCGCGCGGGCCATCCAATGTGGCCTGGGCAGTGGCGGTGAGCGCCCACACGCGATTGCGCAAGGTCGCGGCGCGGGCGAGTTTCGCGGTCTCACCGGGCAGTGGGCTCGTCATCCGCACTTGCGCATAATCGGCCAGCGCCGCCTGCAGCGTGGGGCCTAGCGGTGTCGGCACCAGCCCGGCGCGCAGCCAGGCGGTGCCGATGTCATTGGCTTCCTGCACCACCAGTTGCCGCCGCTCGTCATAGCGGCCGAGCGCCATCGAGAAGGTGAAACCCAAAAGCAGCGCCAGCACCAGCAGCGCGGTGGAGAGCACCTGGCCCTCATCCTCCGCGCCGCCCTTGCCGCCAAAGCGGCGATGGTAGCGAAAGCCGATTTCGGCAGCGATGAAGAAGATCGCCACCAGTACCGCCGGCACGGCGGCCAGCGGCACCAGATCGATCAGATCAGCCAGCTCTGCGATCAACTGCGGCTCTTGCGCAGTTCATCACGGATTTCGGCCAGCAGCGCCTCGCTGGGCGTCGGGCCGGGCGGTTCGGCAGGGGCTTCGGCCGGCTTGGGCATTGCTTTGTTGGCCGCCTTCACCATCAGGAAGATGACAAAGGCGATGATGACGAAGTTGATGAAGGCGGTGACGAACTTGCCATAGCCGAACAAGGGCACGCCGGCCTTTTTCAGCGCCTCGTAATCGGTGGGGCTGCCCGTGTAGTCAGCCGGAATGTCACCCAGCACGACGAACAGGCTGGTGAAATCGGCCCCGCCCGACACCAGGCCGATGATCGGCATCACCATGTCTTCGGTGAAGCTGGTGACGACCGCACCGAAGGCGGCGCCGATGATCACCGCCACCGCCAGATCGAGCACATTGCCGCGCGCGATGAATGCCTTGAATTCCTGCAGCATGATTTCTTAACCCCCCTGTTGAAAAGCCTTGAGACGCATTATCTTGTAGCGACCAATGCGCAAACGTTTCTCACACTCTGCCATAAACCGCGGCCTGCGCAAGCCGCTGCTACTGGAGACTATTTCCATGACCAACGCCCTTCGTCGTTCCGCTGGGCTGGCCGCACTGGCCGGCACCGCGCTGCTGCTGTCGGGCTGCGGCGTCAACACCATCCCCGCCAAGGAAGAAGCGGTGAAGGCCAAGTGGGCCGATGTGGAAAACCAGTATCAGCGCCGCGCCGATCTGATTCCCAATCTGGTCAGCACGGTGAAGGGCTATGCCGCCCAGGAAAAGGACGTGCTGGAAGCCGTGACCAAGGCTCGCGCCAGCGCCAGCCAGGTGACGGTGGACCCGACCAAGCTG
>NZ_JAUMBI010000137.1:0-9300 GCF_032115815.1 Sandarakinorhabdus sp. | reverse complement strand
GCATCCTTCTGGATGCCAACGGCAATCCGCGCACCTCCGCTGCACTGGCGCTGCAGCCCGATGGATCGGTGCGCGATGGCACCAACAGCTTCAACTTCAACCCGTTCAACCCGCTGCGCCGCCAGGTTGAACGCATCAACGCCGGTTTCAGCGGCTATTATAATCTCACCGACAGCATCGAAGCCTATGCCGAATTCGGCTTCACCAAATCGACATCGCCGCAGGTGATTGCACCGTCGGGCGGCTTTGGTTCGGAAATCACCCGCGTGAACTGCGACAACCCGGTGCTGACCGTGCAGATGCGCCAGCTGTTCTGCGGCAGCGCTTCACTCACCGGCCCATGGCCGCGTGACGTGGACAATGATCGTTATGTGCAGGCGCAGGTGCAGCGCCGCTTCGTCGAAGGCGGCCCGCGTACCGATGAACGCACGCTCACCAACTTCCGCACCGTTTATGGCGTGAAGGGCGACATCGCCGAGAATGTGAAGTTCGACGTGTTCGGCCAGTGGTCGGAAACTTCGCTTGATCGCCTGCAGACCAACAATGTCACCCGCACGCCGCTGCTGAACGCGCTCGATATCGTCACCGATCCGGCCACCGGCCAGCCGGCGTGCCGCGTCGCGGTGCAGGGCACCGATCGCAACTGCGTGCCGTTCATCACCAATTACAATCCCAACGGCACCAACGATCCGCGCCTGAGGGCCTATCTCGACACGCCCACGCTGACCCGCGGCAAGACCAGCCAGGTGATGTTCGGCGGCACGCTGCAATCCGATCTGGGTGCCTTCGGCATCGCCAGCCCCTGGGCGGAAGATGGCATCTCGCTGCTGATCGGCGCCGAATATCGCAAGGAAACGCTGGTGACCCGCCCGGATGCCACCGCTTCGTCGGGCCAGCTGCTGGCCGGTGCCGGCGCGCTGCTGCCGGGCGATGGCGAGACGCAGATCACCGAATTCTTTGCGGAAACCTCGATCCCGTTGGTGCAGGGCCGGCCGTTCTTCGATTCGCTGGCGCTCACCGGCGCCGTGCGGCGTTCGGAATACAAATCACGCAACAATCTCACCGGCGTGCGCGGCGGCGAATTCGCGCCGGTCAGCTATGCACTCGGCATCAGCTGGGCGCCGGTGAAGGAACTGCGGCTGCGCGGCCAGTATCAGCGCGCCATCCGCGCGCCGAACATCCTGGAACTGTTCCTGCCGGTGAACACCGGTCTGGCCAACGTGGCCGATCCTTGCTCCGGTTTCACCGGCACCAATCAGGCGCCAACCCGGCCGCTCAGCGCTTGCCAGCGCACCGGTGTGTCGGCGGCGCAATATGGCGCCATTCCGCCCTCGGGCGCGCAGGTGAACATCCGCACCGGCGGCAATCCCAATCTGCAGCCGGAAGTCGCCGATACCGTCACGCTGGGCGCGGTGTTCCAGCCCAGCTTTGTCAGCAATCTTTCGATCAGCCTCGATTATTTCAACATCCGCGTGAAGGAAGCCGTGGGCACAGTGCCGGCGGTGTTCACCATCGAACGCTGCCTGGATTCGGGCGCGCCGGAATTCTGCAGCCTTATCAATCGCGGCCCCGACGGCTCGCTCACCTTCCGGGGTGAACCGCCGTCGTTCGTGGACCAGCGCACGCAGAACATCGCCGGCCTGTCCACGTCGGGCATCGATGCGCAGATCAATTATGCCCACGATATTGGCGGGCTGGGGCGGCTGAACTGGAATTATGCCGCCACCTATCTGTTCGCCTTCAAGACGACGCCGATCGCCGGCGGCTTCACCGCCAACTGCGTGGGCAAATATGATCTGCAGTGCGAACTGCCGCGCTTCCGCTATCGCCACTCGCTCACCACCACCTGGCGCACGCCGTGGACGGTCGATATCGCCCTGAACTGGCGCTACCAGTCGGCGGTGGATCGCATCCTTTCGATCAACCCCACCACCGGCGTGCCGGTGACCTGGACCGAGGCCGGCCGCGGCAACTTCACCGGCGCGCGGTTGAATGCGGAAAGCTACATCGATCTCACCGCCTTCTGGAACATCACCAAAAAGATCCAGATGCGGGCCGGTGTGCGCAACCTGCTGGACAATGATCCGCCGGTGGTGCCGCAGTTCAACCCGGCACCGTCGTTCACCGTGGAAGGCAATACCGTTTCGGGTGTGTACGAAGCTGTTGGCCGCTTCATCTTCGTTGGTGCCAACGTCAGCTTCTGACGCCGGGCCTGACGCTGCTCGCAGCCCGGTCAGCATGCCGGTTCCGGCCGGCTTCGCCGGTTCGAAACTGAACGGCCAGTGGCTGCACATGGGGCCTGTCTCTCATCCCCGAGACGGCCCCATGATTTCTTGAGTTACTGTCGTTGGCCCGTAGACTGGCTGCACCGCATTGAGGAGTGCCGAAATGTCCGCTTCTGCTGATCGATTGAACGCCGCCGCCTGGCTGGTGCGCGCTGCATCCACCGCCGTTGCCGCCGCGTTGCTCGGTTCTGCCGCGCTGGCCGCCGCGCCGGACGGACTGGTGCCGGACGATCTGAAGGCACTGGAATGGCGCGAAGTGGGCACTGCCATGCCGAGCGGGCGGATCGCGCGCTTTGCCGTGCATCCCACCGATCAGCGCATCATCTATGCCGCCAGCGCCTCGGGTGGCCTGTGGAAGACGGTGAACGCCGGGGCGACCTGGACGCCCATCTTTGAAAAACAGGGCAGCGTTTCGATGGGCGCGGTGACGCTTGACCCGAAGGATCCCAACACCGTCTGGCTCGGTACCGGCGAGCAGAACAATGTGCGCAGCTCGCTCTATGGCGATGGGGTCTACCGGTCCAAGGATGGCGGCGCGACGTGGGAGCATATGGGGCTGCGTGACAGCCGGCACATCGGCCGCATCCTCGTGCATCCCGATGATTCCAATACCGTTTATGTGGCGGCGCTCGGCTCGCTGTGGGGCCCGGGCGAGGAGCGCGGCCTGTATCGCACCCGCGATGGCGGCAAGACGTGGACGCGCCTGCTGCGGCCCAGCAAGTTCACCGGTGTCGTGGAAGTCGCCATGCATCCGGGCAACCCCAACATCCTTTATGCCGCCACTTTCCAGCGCGAACGGCGCCAGTGGAGCATGATCGGCGGCGGCGAGGAAGGCGGCCTGTGGCGCAGCACCGATGGCGGCGAAAATTGGGCAAGGGTGGGCAATGGCTTTCCCACCACGGCGGTGGGCCGGGTGGGCGTCACCTTCTGCCCCGGCAAGCCCGACATGCTCTATGCGACCGCCGTTGGCCCCGATGGCGGCACCTTCCGCTCCACCGATGGCGGCACCTCGTGGGAACGGCGCAACAAGGACATCCAGAGCCATTGGTATTATGGCGAAATCTTCTGCGATCCGATGAATCCGGAGCGGATCTATGTGCCAACAACGCCGCTGTCGCGATCGGATGATGGCGGCAAGACCTTCACCAACGTGCTGAAAACCCAGGTCCACGCCGACAATCACACGATGTGGATCAACCCGAAGGACAGCGATCACCTGATCCTGGGCAATGATGGCGGCATGTACACGTCGCGCGATGGCGGTGCGCGGTGGACGTGGCAGTCCAACCTGCCGCTGATGCAGCTCTACACCGTCGCGGCCGACATGCAGGAGCCGTTCTATCACGTCTATGGCGGCACGCAGGACAATGGCAGCTGGGGCGGCCCCATCGGCACGCGTTTTGAAGACGGCATCACCAACGAGGATTTCCTGTTCCTGTCAGGCGGCGATGGCTTCTACGCGGTGGCCGATCCGACTGATCCGGACATCCTCTATTCCCAGTCGCAATATGGCGGGCTGGTGCGCACCAGCCGCAAGAGCATGGCGCAGAAGCGCATTCAGCCCTGGCAGCCGCAGAAGGGCGAATTCCCGCCCTATCGCTGGAACTGGAGCGCGCCGTTCGTCATCTCCCCGCATGATCCCAAGACGCTGTATTTCGGCGCCAACGTGGTGTTCCGCAGCCGTGATCGCGGCGATACGTGGGAACGCATCAGCCCCGATCTCACCCGCCAGTTGAGCCGCGATGCGCTGCCGCTGCAAGGCAAGATCCAGCCGGCCAACGCCATCGATCTGCATTCCAGCACCGCGCTTTATGGCAACACCCATTCTCTTTCGGTTTCTACCATGCGGCCTGGCCTGCTGGCCGCCGGCACCGACGATGGCCTGATCCAGGTGAGCCGCGATGATGGGCGGACGTGGGCCAAATCGGCACGTTTCCCCGGCGTGGCGGACCAGAAGAAGGTCGGCATGGTCGCGTGGTCGTCCACCAACGAGGGCACGCTGGTCGCCGTGTTCGATGGCCATCAGGACAATGATTTCGCGCCGCATGTGGTGCGCAGCGATGATTATGGCGCGACGTGGCGCAACATCACCGCCGATCTGCCGGCCTTCGGCCCCACCAAGAGCATCGCCGTGCACCCGAAGAATGGCGAACTGCTGTTTGTTGGCACCGATATGGGCGTCTATTTCAGCCGAGATGGCGGCGGGCATTGGTTGTCGCTGCGGTCTGGCCTGCCCACCAACAGCGTGCAGGGCCTGATGGTTCACCCGCGCGAGAATGATCTGGTGATCGGCACCCACGGCCGCGGCTTCTGGGTGCTGGACGATATCAGCCTGGTGGAGAAACTGACGCCGGAGGTTGTCGCCTCGCACAGCTACCTGGCGCCGCTGCGCCGGGGCACGCAGATCCGCGATGTGCCGCGCGGCCGCAAGAATGCCGGCAACATGTATTTCACCACCAAGAACCCGCCGCGCGGCGCGATCATCGATTATTGGGTGGGTAGCGCGGCGGAGGGCCAGAAGGTCTCCATCGAGATCATGGACAGCGTCGGCAAGACGGTGCGCAGCCTCACGCAGCCGGTGGCCAAGCGCGGGGCGCAGCGCGCGGTGTGGGACCTGCGCTTCGAAGCGCCGCCCAATGCCTCCATGTCGGAATATCGCCGGATGCCCGGCCGGTTTGTGATGCCGGGCACCTATCAGGTGAAGCTGACGGTGGGCGACAAGGTGCACATGCAGCCTTTGGCGGTGCGTCTCGATCCGGCGATCAGCCTGTCGGCGGCGGACAGCGCTGCGCTCGACGCAGTTGGCGCCACGCAGGCCCGGTTGGTGGCGGCGACTTACCATGCCAACAAGACGCTGGCCCCCGGCCTGTCGCAACTGACCGCGACGGTGAAAGCCCTGAAGGATGCCAAGGCCGACCGCAAACTGCTGGCCCAGGCCGAAGCCGCGCTGAAGGAAGCTGATCGGCTCAATGTCATCCTCAACGGCAGGGAAGAGGGCATCGCCCAGCAGGAAACCTTCCTGCCACTGGCCGAACTGACCCAGCGGCTCTACACTTCCACCCAGGACTATTCGGCCGCGCCCGATCCGGCCCAGCGCCAGTTGACGGCATCCGCGGATGCTGACGTGAAGACATTCTACAAGGATCTGGGCGTGCTGGTTTCCGATACGCTGCCAGCGCTGCAGAAGGCGGTGGTAGCAGCCGGTGTGGCATGGCAGGGCGAACTGCCGCGCATGCCGGCCCAGCCGTGAACGAGGTGATGATGTTGAAATCGATTCTGGGTGCCCTGATCGCGGCGGCAGTAGCGTCGCCGCTGCTGGCCCACGGCACCAGCCTGTTGCCGATCGAAACGGTGAAGATGCGCGAAGGCCATCGCGATGCCGCTATCGCCCGCCGCGCCGAGTTTATGAAGCGCATGAAGGGCGGCCTTGCGGTGATCACCAGCGCCGATCGCACGCAGCACAATCTGTATGAATCATACACCGACGACATGGAAAACAAGGACTTTGTGTTCCTGACCGGCATCTATGATTCACTGCCGCCCGGCCATGTGCTGGTGCTGAATCCGGGCGGTGGCACCTACAAGGAAGTGCTCTATACCGACATGAGCCCCTATGAGGCGGCGCGGCTGTCGGGCATCAAATATGTGTTCCCGCGCGCCAAGTTCCTTGAACATATGAGCAGCGCGCTCACCGATTATCGCAACCTGCGCATCACGCAGCTGCGCTTCAAGGAGGTCGCCTCCGATCTGTCGCGCGGCTGGGGCGATGGCGAGAAACTGCTGTATGTGAACTATCCGCACATCGACAATCTGAACGAGGCGCCGGCGCCGCGCCTGGCGTTCATGGATCGCATCCGCGCCACCACCAGCGAAGTGGTGTTCAAGGATGCGGGCGATATCATCGACGCGCAACGCATGGTGCTCGATCCCTTTGCCCGCGCCAACATGGAGCGCAGCATCGCCATCACCCGGATGGGCCTGATGGAGGGCATGAAGTTCGCCAAGCCCGGCCTGAGCACCCTGCAGGTGATGCAGACGGTGGATTATGTCTATCGCTTCCACGGCGCGACGCTGGGCTTTGCCACCGGCGTGGCGCTGGCCAGCAACATGAACGAGGAACTGAAGTGGGAATCGGCCGCCGCCGAAGAAGCGGCGCGCAAGGGCGATGCGGTCATCAAGCCCGGCATGCTGGTGCATTTCGATACCGGTGCGGCGATGAACCATTATTCGTCTGACGTGCAGCGCACGGTGCCGGTGGATGGCAAATTCACGCCGGAACAGCGCCGCATCTATCAGGGCGTGCTGGATGTGCAGAAGGCGGTGATTGCCGCCGTGAAGCCGGGGGTGACCTGGGCCCAGCTGCAGAAACTGGCCGAGGACGAGCTGCGCAAGAAGGGCGGCTGGGACAAGAGCTATACCTATGGCATCGGGCATTTCATCGGCATGGAAACCCACGAGCATGGCGATTATGTCGGCCCGCTGAAGCCTGGCATGATCATCGCCATCGAACAGGGCGCCGTGGTGAACGGCACCCGCGTTGCCTTTGAAGACGACGTGCTGGTGACGGCGACGGGGCATGAGTGGCTGACCCGTTCCATCCCGATCGAGATCGACGAGGTGGAGGCGCTGCTGCGTCAGCCTTCCATGGTGGTGCCCAAGGCGGTAGGCTCGCCGTAATTGCTGCTGCGGGCCACACGGCCCAGGACGAGTTTTTCATGCTGCCCGATCAGTTTACCCCCATCACCGATCTGCTGCGGCTGCACGCCCGTGCCGGAGACAAGCCGGCCATCATCGATGGTGACACCGTCATAAACTGGGCCGCGCTGGACACGCTGGTGGACCGTGCTGCGGCTGCGCTGCTGAACCGGGGGCACGGCAAAGGCCAGTGCATCGCCATCGCGGCGGGTATGTCGTGGGCCTATCTGGTGCTGTGGCTGGGGGCGTTGCGCGCTGGCCTGTCGGTGGCGCCGCTGCCGCAATCGGCGACCGAAGACACCATCGCGATGATGGCCGACGATGCCGATGCGGTGCAGCTGTTCCGCGATGCCGAACTGGCTTCCATCGACACTTGGCTGGCACCTGTTGGCACGCGCGCACCGGATGTGGCGATCGGGCCCGATGATCCGTTCAACCTCATTTATTCCAGCGGCACCACGGGCCGGCCCAAGGGCATCGTGCAGCCACACCGCCAGCGCTGGGCGCATGTGCAGCGCGGCGTGACCCAGGGCTATGGCCCGGAGGCGGTCACGCTGGTGGCGACCCCGCTGTACAGCAACACCACATTGGTGAGCCTGTTTCCCACCATCGGGCTGGGTGGCACGCTGGTGCTGCTGCCGAAATTCTCGGCGCAGGCCTTTCTGGAACTGAGTGAACGGCACCGTGCAACGCACGTGATGCTGGTGCCGGTGCAGTATCGCCGCCTGATGGAGTTCCCCGATTTCGATCGGTTCGACCTGTCATCGTACCGGCGCAAATTCTGCACCTCCGCACCGTTTTCGGCCGCGTTGAAGGCGCAGGTTCTGGCGCGCTGGCCGGGCGGGCTGACCGAATATTATGGCATGACCGAAGGCGGCGGCACCTGCATCCTGCAATGCCATGAGCATCCCGACAAACTGGCCACTGTCGGGCAGCCGGCGGCCGGTAGCGACATCAGAATCATCAACGAAGCTGGCGAACAACTGCCGGCCGGTGCAACTGGCGAGGTCGTCGGGCGTTCACCCGCCATGATGACGGGTTATCACAAGCTGCCGGACGCCACGCGCGGCGTCGAATGGTTCAGCCCTGAAGGGGAGCGGTTCATCCGCACCGGCGATATCGGCCGCTTTGATGACGATGGGTTTCTGACGTTGCTTGATCGCGCCAAGGACGTGATCATTTCGGGCGGGTTCAACATCTATCCCATCGATATCGAACAGGTACTGCAAACCCATCCCGGCATCGAAGATTGCGCGGTGGTGGGTGTGCCGTCCGAGCAATGGGGGGAAACGCCGGTCGCCTTCGTCGTCGCCGCCACGCCGCTGGAAGGTGCCGTCGTGAAGCAATGGCTGAACGAGCGGCTGGGCAAGAACCAGCGCGTGCTGGACGTGATCCAGATCGACCAATTGCCCCGCAGTGAAATCGGCAAGGTGCTCAAGCGTGCCTTGCGTGATCGCTATCTTGCCGCGTTGACGTAACAGGAGAAGACCATGCGTGTCGGCGTCCCCAAGGAAATCAAGCGGCAGGAAGGCCGCGTCGGCCTGACCCCGGAGGCCGTCCGCGAATATGTTGGCCACGGCCACGTGGTGCTGGTCGAGACCGGCGCGGGCGCTGGCATTGGCGCAAGTGATGCCGCCTATGTGGCGGCCGGCGCGCAGATCGCGGCCACGGCGGCGGAGGTGTTTGCCGCTGCCGAGATGATCGTGAAGGTGAAGGAGCCGCAGCCATCCGAATGGGTGCAACTGCGCGCCGGGCAGATCCTCTTCACCTATCTGCACCTCGCTCCCGATCCGGAACAGACCAAGGGCCTGCTGGCCAGCGGCGTGACTTCGGTCGCCTATGAAACGGTGACGGATGGCCACGGCCTGCCACTGCTGATCCCGATGAGCGAAGTGGCCGGCCGGCTGTCGATCGAAGCCGCCGCACTGGCGTCGCGCCATTACAACGGCGGCAACGGCCTGCTGATGGGCGGTGTTCCCGGCGTTGCGCCGGCCCGCATTGTCGTGCTGGGCGGTGGGGTAGTCGGCACCCAGGCGGCGCTGTGTGCATTTTCGATCGCTCGCTGCCGCGCCTGCGCCAACTGGATGATCTGTTCCAGGGCCGGGTGCGCACGCTCTATTCCAACCGGGCCGCTATCGAGGCCGAGATTGCCCAGGCCGATGTGGTGATCGGCGCCGTGCTCGTGCCGGGCGCCAGTGCGCCGCGCCTGATCACCCGCGACATGCTGGGGCTGATGAAGCCCAAGGCGGTGCTGGTGGATGTCGCCATCGATCAGGGTGGCTGCTTCGAAACCAGCCACGCAACGACGCACGAGGAGCCG
>NZ_JAUMBI010000136.1:0-2518 GCF_032115815.1 Sandarakinorhabdus sp. | reverse complement strand
CTTCATCACGCCGATGGCGGTGGGTGAGATCAACGGCGACGGCTACGACACCAGCGGCATCGAGCTGCTGCCCAACGGCAGCCTGAACCCGTCGACGGTGGAGCGCGCGTTCGAGGGGCACGGGCGCCTGACGGCGTCAATCGTGGCCGACGTGATCCACAAGGCGAAGGCCCGCGCCGGCGGCATCATGTACTTCGCCGCCACCGTGCAGCACGCCGAGGAGGTGCTGGCCAGCCTGCCCAAGGGCAGCTCCGGGATGGTGACGGCCGAGGTCAGCAAGCTGGGCACCGGCGAGATCATCCGGCGCGACCGGCTGATCAAGCTGTATCGCGACGGCGATATCCGGCACCTCGTGAACGTCGGCACGCTCACCACCGGATTTGACGTGGCGCATACTGAGACCATCGCCATCCTGCGCTACACTGAAAGCGCGGCCCTGCTGCAGCAGATATTGGGCCGGGCGTGGCGCCTGCACCCGGCCAAGGCCGACAGCCTGCTGCTGGACTATGCCGGCAACGTCGACCGGCACTTTCCCGACGGCGACATCTACACCCCGCTGGTTGAAGCCAAGGGCGCGGCCGCCGGCGGTGAGGGTGTCTCCGCCCTGTGCCCGGACTGCGGCCACGAGAACGAGTTTGGGCTCGTTGGCGACCGGGCCGAGTTCCAGCGCGACGTCCACGGCTACTGTCTGGACGTGTTCGGGGATCGCATCCAGACCGAGCACGGGCCGATGCCGGCGCACTATGGGCGGCGCTGCAATGGCCTGATCCAGACCGGCGCGGCCGGCGAGCACACGCGCTGCGGGTACTTCTGGACGAGCAAGGCGTGCGCCCAGTGCGACGCCGCCAATGACATCGCCGCGCGCTTCTGCTGCGAGTGCCGGGCTGAGCTGGTCAACCCCAACGACAAGCTGATCTCAGATTTCAAGGCCATGAAGAAAGATCCCACGCGCCGCCAGACGGACCGCGTGCTGGGCGTCACGTTCCGGTTGGGGATCAGCGGCGCCGGCAACAAGACGATCCGTGGGGACTGGGTGACGCCCTACCGGCAGTTTTCGACGTGGCACATGCCCGAGAGCAAGACCCTGCAGGGCATGCAGGCGTGGGACGTGTTCAATCGCGCGACCAACGGCGGCACAGAGAAGCCAGACACGGTCACGTACAAAAAGGACGCCGACAGCGGTTTCTATCGGGTGCTGGCCTTCAACCAGCCAGAGGACGTTCAACCCCCGGCCAAGTCGGACTGGAAAGAGGGAGCTAAGGCGGCATGAAGATACCTACAATTTATCACGGCACTCCGATAACTCCGCGTGCTGCGTTGCAAGCAATGGCAGGCCGCGCCCTTTGCGTCAGCTTCTACCGTCCCAACGACATTAAGTTTGTTGATCAGCTCGCATCATCGGTTATGCTCGACAATGGCGCATTCAGCTTCTGGATGGCTGCGCGCAAGCAGGGCAACGAAGCCTGCGAAGCCGAACGCGATTGGCGGCCATACTACGCTTGGGCAGAGCGGTGGCTCGATGGGGAAAACCGCTGGGCAGTCGTGCCAGACGCCATCGCCATGGCGTCACAGATCAATGATGGCCTGTTGAATGATTGGCCGCTGGGCAAGTCTCAGGCCGCGCCAGTGTGGCACATGGATGAACCGCTGCACCGCCTTGGTCGGCTGATAGAGCAGGGCTGGGAGCGTGTTTGCTTGGGTTGGGTGCATCCCGACAGGCGGCAAAACGTGGTCGGCAGCGATGCCTACTTTGCCCGCATGGATGAGGTGGCGGCCTTGGTCGGCAATCGCTGGCCGCCGCTGCACATGCTCAGGGGGACGGCGGTTGCGCGCCTCTATCCGTTTCGTTTCGGCAGACAGCACCAGCCTTGCACAGAATGGATGGCGATATGACAGCCCGATTGACGCAGCCTGCGGCGACCCGTGGCGAGGCAGACGCGCCTATGCCGACCGCTTGGAGCGAGGTGATTTCCCCCGCGCAGTTCGCCAGCGGTTGCGCGTGGATCACGGCGACGATGCAGGGCCACCGGGCGCATGTCGCGTTCGATCTGTTGAGCAACCTGACACTTGCCAGCTTGGGCTATGGTGATGGCGTGGCCACGTTTGAGGCCGGCGTGAAAGATTGGCACGAAAAGGCGACCGGCTATCCGAGAGGTGAAGCATGAAGACGGACGATATGCCAGCGGGAGTGGCGCTGTTCGGCGACCCCAAGTGGCGCGGCAAGTGCCCGACGGAAAACGTCGAGCAGGCCAGCTTCTTCAGCCGGCTGCGGCGTGACTATCCAGACACGCACGGTGCCATCGCAGTCCACCCGCGCAACGAGGGCCTGAAGATGGCCGGCCAGCTGGCGCGCCACAGCGTGCAAAAGATGTCGGCCGAGGGCATGACGAAGGGCGCGGCAGATATCGTGATCCCCGGCCGCCAGACGTTCGTGTGCGAGCTCAAGCGGCAGGACATCACGCAGTCCAAGTGGCAGGACGGCCAGCGCGAGTATCTCGAGGCGGCCGCCGCCTGCGGT
>NZ_JAUMBI010000135.1:14864-25200 GCF_032115815.1 Sandarakinorhabdus sp. | reverse complement strand
TGTGGCTGGCCGCGATGTTCGTGGGCGTGCCAATTCTGTGCAAGCTGCTGATCGTGGCGCTCACGTGGAACTTCCCGATCACCCGCGAGATGCAGGCCGCCCTGCGCGCGCAATTGAGCGAGCAGGGCGACGCGCAGCCTGGCTGATCAGTTGCTCCAGCCCCCGTCGATGATGTGGGCCTGGCCAGTGGTATAGCTCGCCTCGTCAGACGCGAGATAGATGGCGAGCGCCGCCACTTCCTCCGGCTTGCCCAACCGGCCCATTGGCTGACGGGCGATGAACGCGGCGCGGGCGGCGACCGGATCGGCTTGGGCGTTGATGCGGCCTTCCAGCGAAGGCGATTCAACCGTGCCGGGGCATATCGCATTGGCGCGAATGCCGCGTGTCACGTAATCAGCCGCCAAGGCCTTGGTCAGACCGATCACCGCGGCCTTGGTGGCGCCATAGGCAAAGCGGTTGGGCGCCCCGCGGATCGAGGATGCCACCGACGCCATGTTGATGACTGTCCCGCTGCCACGCTCAAGCATGCCCGGCAGTGCGGCCCTGATGGTACGAACCATGCTGGTGACGTTCAGATCCCAGCTGAACGCCCAATCCGCACCACTCATGTCGAGGATGGTGCCGTGGTGGACGAAGCCAGCGCAGTTGAACAAGATATCGGGTGTCGCGCCTGAAAGTGCAGCGGCAACCGCCACATCGTCGCGCACGTCCAGCAGCAGGGTGGCGATGGCGGGCGCCTCGGCCGCCAGGCTGGCCAGCGCCGCCTCGTCGATATCGGTGGCGGTGACGGCCGCTCCCTCACGCGCAAACGCGAGCGCAGTGGCCCGTCCGATACCCGCGCCTGCCGCGGTCACGAAGGCGCGCTTGCCTGACAATCGACCCATCTGATGTCCTTTCAGTCCCGGTGAATTCAATCCATGTGAAACACGCATTCCATGTCGGACCACCATTCGCCCGGCTGCGCCGACGGCCATGGGGTCTGGCAGGGATCGGTAAAGGTCCACCAGCGCTGGGTTTCGGGATCCGCGGCAACACGAGCCATGTCGGCCTCCCAGTCGCTGCCGTCATACTCCAGATAGCCGAACAGCACGTCGTCCTTCAGGAAGATCGAGTAGTTTGACACGTTGGCGGCCTTCAGCGCGGCGATCACGCCGGGGAAAGGCTTGGCGTGCAGCGCCTTGTATTCCTCAAGCTTCTCCGGCTTCACCCGGATCACCATCGCGCGCCGCTGCATCAGCCTTCCTCCAAGCCATAGAAACGAACCGCCGTGCCGCCTCTCACTGCAGCCTGGCCGGCCGCATCCAGCCCGGCCAGCAGTTCTTCCGTGGCAGCGACCCACTTGTCATAGCTGCCGGCCAGGTTCAGCACTGGCCAGTCACTGCCCCACATCACCCGATCTGGCCCGAAGGCGGACAGCACGGTATCGGCCACGAGCTTCAGATCGGCGACCTGCCAATCGACCGCAGCTTCGGTCACAAGACCCGACAACTTGACGTGGGTGCGGCCATCGGCAGCCACGGCGGCAAGGTCGCGCGCCCAGCCGGCAAGATTGCCGCCGGCAATGTCGGGCTTTGCAGCGTGATCGATCACGATCTTCAATTCCGGGTGGCGGTCACGCAGCGTGAGTAGGCGGGGCAAGTGACGCGGCCGGATCAATGCATCCAAGGCCAGCCCATGCGCAGCCATTGCCGCCAGCGCCGGCTGCACGGCCGGATCCAGGATGGCGTCATCATCGGCAAGATCCTGCAGCATCGGGCGCAGGCCTACCAGCCGCGGATGGAGCGCCAAGGCCGCAATGCGCGCCGGCGCATCGGCAGCGGCCGGGTCCGTCCAACCCACCACGCCGCGAATGAAGCTGTGGGTGTCGGCCAGCGACAGCATGAAATCAGTTTCGGCAATGGTGGGTGCGGCTTGGACGAGTACCGTTCCCATAATCCCGTGGCGGGACAGCAGCGGCGCCAGGTCATCGGGCAGGAAGTCCTGCCACAGCGGCGCCAGCGCCGGGGTCAGCCAATCATAATCGCCACGGTCCCGGCGCCAGAAATGGTGATGGGCGTCGATCCGCATGGTTCAGGCCGGCACCGGGGCATCGGCGCGGATCAGGCCGGCGCTCTGCATGTCGGCCCACAGCGCTGTCGGGATCGGATGGGCCATGTGGGCAATGTTGGCCGTCATCTCGGCGGCGGAACGTGCACCGGGGATGACGCTTGCAACAGCCGGATGCGCCAACGGGAACTGCAGGGCGGCGGCGGCCAACGGCACGCCGTAGCGTGCGCAGATGTCCGACAGCGCCTGCACCCGGGCCGCCACCGCCGGCGGAACCGCGCCATAATCATAATGCGGATTGCCGGCCAGAACGCCTGAATTGAACGGGCCGCCCACAATGACGCGCACGCCGCGCGCCGCGCAAAGCGGCAGCAGATCGTCGAGCGGGGCCTGTTCCAGCAGTGTGTAGCGCCCGGCGAGCAGGATCACGTCTAGATCGATTTCCGCCAGTACCTGCAAGCAGATGGCGACTTCGTTGACGCCTATCCCGAAACCGCGGGTCAGGCCCTGTCGCTTCAGGGCGGCAAGCGCTGGAAAGGCACCCTGCATGGCGATGTCGAACTGGCGCGGGTGGTCCTCGCGGTGCGTGAGTGGGCCCAAGTCATGGACCAGAAGCATATCCACAGCATCGACGCCCAGACGGCGAAGGCTTTCGTGTGCCTGACGCTCCACGGCCGGACCGGAATAATCGAAATAGGGCCGGGCGCGAGCGGCATCGACAAAACCGGTTTCGCCGGGCGCTTCACCATGGGCGAGGCTGCGCCCTACCTTGGTGGAAAGGATCGACTTGGACAATTGGCCAGCCAGAAACGCCCCCAGCCGCGTTTCAGACAGGCCGTGACCATAATAGGGTGCCGTATCGAAGAACCGAACACCGCCGGCCGTTGCAGCCTCCAGAGCGGCCTGCGCATCGCCATCGGAAAGCGGCGCATAAAGATTGCCAAGCGCCGCACAGCCCATGCCGAGCGGCGGCAGCGCCGGAAACTCCAGTTTATTGGTGAAATTATGGTTCACGCGTGATTAGAACCATGACTCATGAGCGCTGGCAACGACAAAAAGCCACTATGAAGTGAGGCTTGCCCTGCTTTTTTCAATAAGGGGGCTTGCCGAACAGGTGATTTATGGATGAAATAGCAGTTCATACATATACGGGCAGGTGCGACCTTGATGACCACAAACCAGGCCGGAATCCGGCTGCGGCCAGGAACGGCCCCGGGCGCAGTGATCAGCCATGCAACAACGGCCGACATCCGCTTTCCGACGTCACGCTTTCTCGACGGCTCGGACGCAATGAACCCCGACCCGGACTATTCCGCCGCTTACGTCATATTGTCGGCAGATGGTCTGGAAGGCCATGGCCTTGCGTTCACGCTGGGCCGCGGCACCGATCTTGTCGTGGCAGCGATCGACGCGCTGCTGCCTCAGGTCATCGGTCGCAGCCTTGATGGGATTGAGAATGATCTTGCCGGCTTCTGGCGCAGTCTGGTGGGCGACAGCCAGTATCGGTGGCTGGGCCCGGAAAAGGGCATCATTCATCTCGCCACGGCCGCCATCGTCAACGCCGTCTGGGACCTGCTTGCCAAGCGCGCCGGCAAGCCGCTTTGGCTTTATCTCGCCGACATGTCGCCCGAGCAGATCGTATCGGCCATCGATTTCCGTCACATCGCCGATGCCTTGCCGCCGTCGCTGGCGCTCGACCTGCTGAAACGCAACCAGGCCGATCGCCCTGCCCGCATCGCGCGACTGCAGGCGGAAGGCCATGCCGCCTACACCACGTCTGCGGGCTGGCTTGGCTATGATGACCACAAGATCCGCCGCCTCGCCAGCCTCGCCATCGCCGAAGGCTGGTCCGCCATCAAGATGAAGGTCGGCGGCAATCTGGCTGATGATATCCGGCGGTGCAGCGTGCTGCGCGAGGTGCTGGGTCCCGACCGGCTGCTGATGATCGACGCCAACCAGGTTTGGGATGTCGACCAGGCCATCGACTGGGTCAAGGCGCTCGCCGACTTCAATCCCTACTGGATCGAGGAGCCCGTCAGCCCCGACGACATCCTGGGCCACGCCCGCATCCGCCAGGCCGTGTCGCCCATCCGGGTCGCAACGGGCGAACATTGCCACAACCGCATCATGTTCAAGCAATTCCTGCAAGCCGGTGCCATCGATGTGGTGCAGGTGGATGCCTGTCGGCTTGGAGGCGTGAACGAGGTGCTCTCGGTTCTGCTGCTGGCCGCGGCGTTCGACAAGCCGGTCTGCCCGCATGCCGGTGGCGTTGGCCTGTGCGAATATGTGCAGCACATCAGCTTCTTCGACGCCGCCGCCGTGGCCAGTGGCTCGGAAGGGCGCATGATCGAACACGCGGCCCATCTGCACGAGCATTTCGTTGATCCGATCCGTATCCGCGCCGGCCGCTATCTGGCGCCCGAACGCCCGGGCTTCAGCGTCGAAATGAAGGGGGATTCCCGGGGCGAGTACAGCTTCCCGAACGGCAAGGCCTGGCGGGCTTAACGCGGATTGACCGGAGTGCGCCCGGCCCGACTTCAGGCCGGGACGGTGCGCTGCCGCTGTTCGCCCAACCCATTGATACCAAGCCGCACTTCCTGCCCGGCCCGCAGATAAACCGGGGGCGTCTGCCCCAGCCCCACACCCGGCGGCGTCCCCGTCGAGATGATGTCGCCGGTCTGCAGGGTCATGAACTGGCTGATATAGGCAATGAGGTGGGCCACGCCATAAACCATGGTGCGGGTATTGCCCTGCTGATAGCGGTGTCCGTCGACTTCCAGCCATAGATCAAGCGCCTGCGGATTCGGCACGTCTTCCGGCGTGACCAGATAAGGCCCGATCGGTCCAAAGCTGTCGTGGCTCTTGCCTTTCACCCATTGGCCCTGGCGTTCCATCTGAAAGGCCCGTTCCGACACATCGTGGACGATGCAATAGCCCGCCACATGGGAAAGCGCGTCGGCTTCGCTGACATATTTGACCGGTGCCCCGATCACGACACCCAATTCCACTTCCCAATCGGTCTTGGTCGAACCGCGCGGGATCTCGAGATCGTCATTCGGGCCGCAGATGGCATTGACGCCCTTCATGAACAGCACTGGTTCAGGCGGCACGGTGGCGCCGGTTTCGGCGGCGTGATCGGCATAATTGAGGCCAACGCAGATGAACTTTGGCACATGGCCGACGCACGGGCCGAACCGGAACCCAGGCGCCAACGCAGGCAAGCTGAAGGCATCGATACCGCGCAACTTTTGCAAATCGGATGACAGCAAGGCTGGACCGGCGACATCGGCAATGATGCCTGTCAGATCGCGGTGGCTGCCATCGGGGGCGACCAAACCAGGACGTTCCGCGCCGGGGGCGCCATGGCGAAACAGTTTCATGCCATCGTCTCCGTTGAAGGGGCGGCCGGATCAGACCGCGCCGGATCACAATCAAATTCAAGAACCAGCACCGTTGCTGCCGGGTCACGCAAAGCCATCGGCACGTCGATGACCACCTCACCGGGGCCATCGACATGCATCAGTTCATCCAGCACCGGGATGCGTGTCTCGAACAGCAGGCTCGCTTCATGGCCCAGCACACTGACCCGTTTCAGATGCTGTACGGGCACACCGCGCACCGATACCGGCGCCACCGGCTGCATCAGCAAGTGGCAGTAGAGTGTGGTGCCCTTCAGCGTCGTCGGCCCGGGAAACTGCCAGGACTTCAATCCGGCACCGGTTCCGATGATCGCCTCGCCATGGCGACTCATCCAGCGACCGAACTCCGCCATGCGCGCCGCTTGCGGTGGCGGAATGCGCCCCTCACCGTCGGGCCCGATATTGAGCAGCAGGTTGCCGCCGCGACCGGCCACTTCGCACAAGGTATGCACCAGCGCGGCCGGCGACTTGTAATGATCGTCCTTGGCGTTGAACCCCCAGCTCATGTTCATGGTCAGGCAGGTTTCCCACGGCTCGGCCGGTGGTTCGGGCGGCACGAACTGCTCCGGCGTCGCAAAATCGCCATGACCGGGAAGTCGATCGTTTATCAGGATGTCCGGTTGCAGCTGGCGGATCATTCGTTCGAGGCCATCGACATCCCACATCTCGGCGCCACGTTCCCAGGCGCCATCGAACCAAATCATGTCGATGGGGCCATAATCAGTAAGCAGCTCGGTGATCTGCCCACGCAGATAGGCCTGATACGCGGCCCAGCTTTCGGCCGACGGCACCGGATAACCGCCAAACACATAGGGCCGCATCGCATCGGTGAAGGCCGGATAAGCGGGATGGTGCCAATCGGGCAGCGAGTAATAGAAGCCGATCTTCAAGCCGTGACGCCGACAGGCCGCGACGAACGCGCCAACAACATCGGTACCCGGAGCCGTCTTGGCGACGCCATGATCGCCATGCCGGCTGGGCCACAGCGCATAGCCGTCGTGGTGACGGGTCGTGAGCACGGCATAGCGCATGCCGGCTGCAGCAGCAGCGGCAATCCAAGCTTCTGGCGCAGCCGGGTCAGGCTGCCAACCATCGGCGTTGGCATGGTAGGTTTCGGCCGGAATATCCTGCCCCATCGGCAGGGTGACGACACCGCCAACGAGCGGCCAGCTGGCTTCCCAGCCGGCGCGGGCCCACGGGCCCCAATGCACGAACAGGCCAAAGCGAGCCGGTTCAAACCAATGTTGCGTGCGGCGCATTGCGTCCTCCCGCGCTACTCATAGCGAACACTGCTTGCGCCTGCCACATGTGAAACACAGGTTCATCAATAAATTGTATCTGCCGCGATCCAGTTGCCATGGAAACCCAGCGGCACCAACTGCGGCAGCGGGACGATCGCGACGGGGGCAGCGGAAACATCGCGTGCATCCAGCAATACCAGATCAGTGCTATCACGCGTGACATCAAGTACATAGCCCATCAGCCAGCCATCATTCTCGGCTGCCCCGGCGCTGCGCGGCACAAAGACGAACTCGCCGGGGATGCGGCCCTCTCCAAAATCATGAGCCTTGCGCTCGCCCGTATGCAGGTCGTGGGCGAACACACCGGCCACATCGCCAGGCTGGCTGCGACCTTCATCCAGGGTGACGGTATAGGCATAGCGATAGGGCTGGCCGGTCAGGCGTTCGTCGCAGCGCGGAAATTCCTGCGCCACGCTGTCGATCACGCGCCTTTCGACCAGTCTGGTCTGCGGATCGCATGTCCAGCGTTCGAAAGTAACGACTGATGAACCGGGCCGTTCGGTGCCATCGGTCACGAACAGTCGGTCGTGCACCGACACATCCATCACGACACGGCCATCTGGCAGATCATAGGCATTGCAGGGATGGAACACATAGGCCGGTTCCACAGTACACCAGATGATGTCGTCCGGGCCGCCGTCGCGCGGCAGCAGGCCGATGCGCGCACCATGTTCCGGGTTCCAGGCATAGGGCATGGACATACCTGCACGCGCGGCGTCGATGGAGAAGGTTATCGGCAGATCCAGGATCAGCACATAACGGGCGGTGATGGCGCAATCGTGGATCATCGGCCCATCAGGCACGGGGACCTTGATCTCCTTGCGCACCCGCGCATCCGTTCCGACCACAACATAGCGCACAAACTCGCGGTTGCCGCCATTGTAGCAGATCGCATGCAGTTCGCCGGTGGCGGGATCGAGGTGCGGGTGGGCGGTGAACCCGCCGAACTGCAGGCTGCCATCCAGATTGGTATAGGCCGTGGTGCCCAGCAGGGAATCAATCTCGACCGGGAATCCGCCCGCTTCCACCAGCGCCAGAATCTTTCCTCCGTGGCTGATGACGTTGGTGTTGACTGTATCGCCGCGCTCGTAACGCGGGCCGGGGGCCGGGGTTTCGCCCAGCGCGGCGGCGACCCTGTTGGAGCGGATATAGCGATTGCGATACCACAGTGCCTTGCCGTCCTTTATGCGCACCGCGTGGATCATGCCATCGCCGGCAAACCAGTGGTGGGTCTTGCCGTCTGGCGGGATGATCGGGTTGGGTCCGATCCGCATGTAGGTGCCATCAAGCTCGATCGGCAGCGCGCCCCGCACCGGCAGCCCCTCCACGATCAATTCGTCCCGGATCGCGGCATAGGGGCCCTGCAGATAGGGATTCTCATGATCGCCCTGAGTGTCAGTCGCATCAGTTGAAAGTGCCATGGGATCAACCTTTCGCTGAGAAGCCGCGCGGGCAGTCTGAGCCGCAGACGGCTGGATTTCAATCGGCGTACATTTTGCCTAACCAGCAATAAAAATGGCCATCGTCGCGGTTGCCCCGACGATGGCCAAGTGTTTCAGGAGAGAAAGTTTAGGGCCGGGATCAGAAGTTCACACCCACCCGTACCCCGAAGGTGCGGCCGAGATTGGCCGCGCCGTTGGCCCACAGATTGGCCACCGGGTTGAACGCCGCAAAGAAACGCTCATCTGTGATGTTGCGGCCATACACGCTTAGCCGCACGTCGGTGCCGCCCATGGGCACCGTGAAGCCAAGTTGCGCATCCAGCAGGCCATAGGCCGCAATGAGCCCGCGTGGTTCGTTGATCAGGGGCGACGGCCCGCCACCATCAAAGCGCGGTCCCATATGGAAGAAGTAGGAGTCGCTCCAACGGTAGGTGACTAGGGCATCGATGCCGACATTGCCGACCTTGGTTTCATATTGAACCGTACCCGACAACTGCCACGGCGGCGCATTGCGCGGACGCACCGAGTTGGACACATCAAAGCCGTTGAAAACGAAATCCTTATAACGGGCATTGAGATAACCCACCGTGCCCGACAAGGTCAGGCCCTTGGCCGGCACCGCAGCAAACTCGGCTTCCACACCCCAGTAACGCACCGAAGCCGCGTTGGTGACAGTGGTGATGGTGGCCTGGGTTTCCGGGTTACGCCGGATCACTTCTTCCTGCTTGTTGGTATAATCGGTCAGGAAGCCAGCGATATTGAAACGTAGCCTGCGATCCATCCACTCGCTCTTCAGGCCAAGTTCGTAGGTGTTCACCAGTTCCGGATCATACGGCCCGATGGTTTCAGTGGAGTTGCCGCGACCATTGAATCCACCTGACTTGAAGCCCTGGCTCCACGACACGTAGGTCAACACACCATCGCGCGGGCTGTAATCCAGCGCGATCCGCGGGGTGAATTGGCTCCAGCCCTGCGTTCCGGCAGCAACGTTGGTGAAGCCAGGAGCATCGGGATAGAATCCGCCGCCCACCTGGTTGAAGCCGTTCCGATAGATGAAATCCTTGAATTCATAAGTGTATCGGCCGCCCAATGACAGTCGCAGCTGGTCAGTCAGGCTGTAATTTCCCGACAGATAGGCACCAAAGCTGTAGGTTTTCTGCTGGCGATCGACCACTTCAACGGTGCCTGGCGGCAAGCCAAACAGATCAAAGATGAACAGCGAATTCGCGCCATCCTTGTAGTCGACAAATTGCCCGAAAAGGCCGCCCAGAATGGTCAGCCGGTCGTTGACCTTCCAGTTGGCACGGAACTCCTGCATGAATTGCCGCTCGGTCACCGGCTGGACCGAGGCAAACACCGGGATCGGTATGCCGTCGAAATCAGTCTGCTTTTCCTCGCGGAACAGGTTGAACCCGGTGATCGCCGTGATGTCGACATCACCCGCCTTGATGTTGGTGGTCAACGAGGCCGAATGGGTGATGGAACTCAGGAACGTTGGCGTATCCTGATTCGGCTTGGTTAGATCCTGGTTGGGATCGGCACAGGTCGGTCTCGTAACGAGCACGACACCGATGCAGAACAGCTCATTGGGGCCCGAGCGGTTGAACAACACGCCCCAATCGCCCTTGTTCTGCAAGTAATCATAGGTCAGCAGGATTTCGACATCCTCCGACGGCGTGAAGCGCAGCGAAGGCGATACAAGCCACAGATCGGCAAAGCCCCGCCGTTGGCCATTGAACTGGTTAACGAACTGGCCGTCATTGGTTACCCGGTTGACCGCGATGCGGGCATCGACTTTGCCAGGCACGATCGGCCCGGTGATGGCGCCGCGCACGTTGAACTCGCCATAATTACCCACAGTGACCAAAAAATTACCGCCCAGTTCATCCTTGGGTTTGGGCCGGGTGATGTTGATCACCCCGCCGATGGCATTGGCCCCGAACAATTGGCCTTGCGGGCCGCGCAGCACTTCCAGCCGTTCAACATCGACCACGTTCAGAAGCTGACCGGCCACCGACGATCCGAAGATGACGCCATCAACAACGATCTGCACCGCCGGGTTGAACGTGCGATCGAAATCGGCGGTGCCGATGCCGCGAATGAAGATGTTGGCGCCGCCAGCCGAAAC
>NZ_JAUMBI010000135.1:0-14854 GCF_032115815.1 Sandarakinorhabdus sp. | reverse complement strand
GAAGATTTTCCGTGGTGCGCCGGGCGCTGACCACAATGGTATCAAGTGAGTCCTGATCGTTCGCCGCGCTGGCCTGCTGGCCAAGGGCCGGTGACGCCAGAGCAAGAAGCGATACGAAACCCAAAAAGGACGAGTGCCGGACGGTCATTCTGCTTGCCTCCCCATTCTGCCGGGGACGCCCCCGACTGCGCATCCAGATGCCCTGCTATCAGCTCTGCGGCCGGTTCCAAGCGAAGCACAAGTGAATTGCCGTTTTAAGATTGCAACGGACTTGTGAGTTGTGTCAAGCACGGCCACCGAAAACGGCGCGTTCAAATGGAGGAGCCCGGTGCAATCAACGGCGATGCGTGGCGTTCGTGCCACAGGCGCGGCAGGGTGCCGATAAAGTGGCCGTGATCGCCGATGTCGCCGATTTCCGTGCCGCCGCTCGCCGCCGGGTGCCGCATTTCCTGTTCGAATACATCGACGGCGGCAGCTATCAGCAGGTCAGCCTTGCCCGAAATGTCGAGGATCTTGCCAGCGTGGCACTGGACCAACGGGTACTCAAAGACGTCTCTGCGATCGATCCGTCGGTCACGCTGTTCGGGCAACGATTGGCCCTGCCGCTGGTGCTGGCGCCGGTTGGCCTTGCCGGGCTCAACGCCCGCCGTGGCGAAGTTCAGGCCGCGCGCGCCGCAAACACCGCTGGCGTGCCGCTCTGCCTGTCGACTGTCTCTGCATGCAGCATCGAGGAAGTCGCGACTGGGTCTGGTCGTCCGCCCTGGTTCCAGCTCTATATGCTGCGCGACCGTGGGTTCGTCGCGGCGATGCTGGACCGGGCGAAAGCCGCCAATTGCCCTGCCCTCGTCTTCACGGTCGATCTTCCGGTTCCCGGCGCGCGCTATCGGGATCGCCGATCCGGCCTGACCGGCGCCCCCGGCCTGTCCGGCCAATTGCGCCGCCTGGGCCAGGCATTGGCCAAACCAGCCTGGTGCTGGGATGTCGGGCTGCTTGGTCGCCCGCTGACGTTGGGCAACGTTGCCGGCGTGCTGGGTTCCAGCGCGCCCCTGGGCGACTTTTTGGGCTGGTTGGCGAACAATTTCGATCCGGCGGCGACCTGGGCCGATCTGGAATGGGTGCGCAGCCGCTGGCCGGGGCCACTGATCGTCAAAGGCATTCTGCATCCTGACGACGCACGAGCTGCCGTATCGGCCGGAGCTGACGGGATCGTAGTGTCAAACCATGGCGG
This sequence comes from Sandarakinorhabdus sp., assembly GCF_032115815.1. GTDB lineage: Bacteria > Pseudomonadota > Alphaproteobacteria > Sphingomonadales > Sphingomonadaceae > Sandarakinorhabdus. The sequence continues at coordinate 13,626 of NZ_JAUMBI010000135.1, read as the reverse complement.
CCGCCAGCTTGATGGCGCCATCTCGGCCGTGAAGGCGCTGCCCAGCATCGTCGATGCAGTGGGCGGCACCACGCGGATTCTCGCAGACGGCGGCGTCCGCTCCGGCCTCGACATCCTGCGCTATCGATCGCTCGGCGCCGATGCCGTTCTTGCTGGTCGTCCGTGGGTATGGGCATTGGGCGCCGCTGGAGAGCGGGGCGTTGCGCAACTGATTTCAATGTTCGAAGGTGAATTGCGCGCGGCAATGGCGCTTACGGGAGCAACGCGGCTTGAACAGCTGCGCTAGGGCACTTGCCGGGTGACCCTGCGCCGGAAAACACGTCAGGTTTGAGTGAGAGTTTTCCAGCCTTGTGACCTACTCCTCGCTCTTGGGCTGCCCGATTGTGCGCCATCCTGTCTCTGCGGGGCACGGCGGCCCACGCGCTGCTGACCGCTTACTAGCACTTGGAGACTTCAGGCCTGTTCACCTATGGGGCTTGCTTGGAGCAGAATCGTGACAAAAGATGCTGAAATTGCCTGCTCGGGAGGGAGGAATTCTCTGATAATCAGATTCGAATTCCCTGTTATCGCGACAGGGAATTCAACCCCATCGATAGGCAGTCTCCACCCTAACCTACGGATAAATCTGCGCTTACTTGCGTAGTTTGATCACTTCCGGCCAATCGAAACCTGCCGAAAAACGAATAACAGGGAATATCAGGGATATCAGGGAGAGAGCGGTTCGCCGCCGACTGCGTCGCGCACCATTCAAGCAGCAGATCGCAAGGGCGGGCATGGGATCAACGGGTCCCGGCCTCAGTCAGTCATCGCAACCGGCAGGCGCAAGAAGCGACGACCCAGCGCATCGGGCGGCGGCAGTTCACCCGCCGCGATGTTCACCTGCAGGCTGGGCAGAATCAACGTCGGCGGTGCCAGCGCTGCATCACGGGCGCGCCGCATGGCGATGAAACTGGCGGCATCAACGCTGTCATGCACATGGATATTGCCCGCCTTTTGCGCGGCGACACTGGTTTCGCAGGCATAATCCGTGCGGCCGGCGGGCAGATAATCGTGGCCCACGAAAATCCGGGTTTCGGGCGGCAGCGCCAGGATCTTGCTGATAGAGGCATGGAGGGTCGCTGCATCACCGCCGGGAAAATCGCAGCGCGCGGTGCCATAATCCGGCATGAACAGCGTGTCGCCCACAAAGGCCGCATCGCCGATGAGATAGGTGAGGCAGGCCGGCGTATGGCCCGGCGTGTGCATGACGCGGATGGTGAAATTGCCCATGGGCAGGGTTGCGCCGTCGTCCACCAAAACGTCGAACTGGCGGCCATCGGTGGGCAGCTCGTCCATGCCAAAGCGGGGCGCAAACACCTTCTGCACCTCGGCAATGCGCGACCCGATCACCAGCGGAGCGCCGCACTGGTCACGCAGCCAATGGCCGCCCGCCAGATGATCCGCGTGGACGTGGGTTTCCAGGATCCAGCGCAGCTTGAGCCGGCGCCGTTTGACGGTGGCAAGCAGCGCTTCAAGCCCGGCATGAGACACGCGGGCGCCCTTGGGCTCATAGTCCAGCACGGCATCGATGATCACCGCCTCGCCCGTGGCCGGATCGGCTGCAAGGTAGGTCCAAGTGTTGGTGGCGTTGTCGAAAAAGGGGGTGACGTCCGGGCGGCTCATGGCGATCTCCTTGGCCATGATATTAGACCTTGCTAAATTAGTTTCAAGTGGCTATATTGGTCGCCATGAATATTTCTGCAAACATTGAAGCGTTTGAAGCCAGTGCAGCCGAAGCGGCCAAGTTGATGAAAGCCCTGGCGAATGAACGGCGTCTGCTGATCCTGTGCCAGATGGCCGAAGGCGAGCGGTCGGTGGGCTCGCTCAACGTCGGCCTGTCGCAATCGGCGCTGTCGCAGCACCTTGCCCTTCTGCGCGAGGACGGCGTCGTCAAGACCCGGCGCGAGGCGCAGACCATCTATTACAGCATTGCCAACCCGGCTGTTCTGAAGATCATACAGACGCTGGCCGAAATCTACTGCCCCGAACCCGTTTGCGTGGCGGCCTGACCCAAAAAGAGGACCACAAGGATGGAGGCCGGACTGGCGCTTGGACTTCCAGCGGCCGTTGCCGGTGGCGCCGTCATCGCGCTCCTGCTCGGACTGTTTGGCGGCGGCGGTTCCGTGCTGGCAACACCGCTGCTGCTCTACCTTGTCGGGATCCGTGATCCCCATGTCGCCATCGGCACCGGCGCGGCGGCAGTGGCCGTGAATGCGGCGGCCAATCTGGCCGTGCAGGCCCGCGCCGGCACGGTGAAATGGCCCTGCGCCCTGTCGTTCGCGGGCGCCGGTCTCGCCGGCTCGCTGGCCGGTGCCACGCTGGCCCAGCAGGTTGACGGCGAGGCGCTTCTGGGCGCCTTTGCGCTCGCCATGCTGGCGGTGGGACTTGCCATGCTGCGCCCTGCAAAGGCCGCAGGCGATCCATCCGTGCGGCTGGACATGGCGATGACACTGAAGCTGGCGCCGGCCGGGCTGGTTGTTGGCCTTGCGGCGGGTTTCTTCGGCATCGGTGGCGGCTTCCTGATCGTGCCCGGCCTGATGGCCGCGACCGGCATGACGCTGGCCAATGCCGCCGCCTCTTCGCTGGTGTCGGTACTGGTGTTCGGGGTGGCGACCGCCGGCACCTATGCCATGGCCGGCCGGGTGGATGGCCCGGTGCTGATCGCCATGGTGGCCGGCGGCGCCATCGGCGTTCTGGCTGCCAAACCACTGGCACCGCGCCTGGCCACCCGCGCCGCGCTGGCCCGCCGCCTGTTCGCGATCATGGTGATACTGACGGCGCTGTACGTGGGCTGGCGCTCACTGGGCTGAGGCGGGCAGCGCCAGGCCATCGTCGCGCAGCACCACATAGATGGCCGGGATCACCAGCAGGGTGAGCAGGGTTGAACTCGCCAGCCCGAACAGCAGCGAGATGGCCAGGCCCTGAAAGATCGGATCGGTGAGGATGGTGGCCGCCCCGATCATCGCCGCCGCCGCCGTGAGCACGATCGGCTTCACGCGGATCGATCCCGCCTCGATCAACACTTGCCGCAGCGGTTTGCCCGGTGCGCTGGCGTGGCGGATGAAATCCACCAGCAGGATCGAATTGCGAACGATGATGCCGGCCAGCGCGATGAAGCCGATCATCGAGGTGGCGGTGAACGGTGCGCCAAACACCCAGTGACCAAACACGATGCCGATCAGGGTGAGCGGCACCGGTACCAGGATCACCAGCGGCAGCTTGAAACTGCCGAACTGGCCGACCACCAGCATGTAGATACCGATCAGCGCGACGCCGAAGGCCGCGCCCATGTCGCGGAAGGTCACCCAGGTGATCTCCCATTCGCCGTCCCACAGGATGGTGGTGCCTTCGCCTTCCGGCATGGCGTGGAAGCTGATGTCGGGCTTTTGCAGGCCGGCCTTGGCCCAATCATGGGCTTCCACCAGCCGGTTGATCGCCAGCACGCCATAGACCGGGGCTTCATATTCGCCGGCCAGTTCGGCCATCACCATATCGGCCGGGCGGCCGTCGCGGCGGAAGATCATGCGATCGCCAACGCCGGTGCGGGATTCCACCAGCCCGCCCAGATCGCTGCTGCGGCCATCTTGCGTCACCGCCACCGGCAGGGCCGCCAGCGCGCCACCGTCCCAGCGGCGATCGGCGGCATCAAGCGCCAGCACGATCGGCAGTGCGGGCTGTCCGGCGGCGCGGGGCAACTGGCCAACAACGGTGTCGCCCAGCGCCAGCGCAATGCTGGCCTTGATCTGGCCTTCATCAAGGCCCAGCGCATCCAGCCGGTCGCGGCGCGGCACCAGCTCAAGGCGCGGGCGGCCCTGGCCCATGCTGTTGTCGATATCGACGATATAGGGCACCTGGTGGAACAGTTTTTCCAGCTCGGCCGCGGTCTTCTGGCGGGTGGCGGCATCAGGCCCATGCACTTCGGCCAGCAGTGTCGCCATCACCGGTGGCCCCGGCGGCGTTTCCACCACCTTCACCGCCGTGCCGGCCGGCAGCGGCAGGGATGCGAGCCGCTGGCGCAGATCAAGGGCGACATCATGGCTGGCGCGGTCGCGATCATCGGCGTGGGCCAGCGCAATCATCACGTCACCCTGTTCGGGCAGCCGGCGCAGGAAATAATGGCGAACCAGTCCGTTGAAATTGAACGGGGCCGAGGTGCCGGCATAGGCTTCCATCGCCACCACTTCCGGCAGGGTGCGGGCGACGCCGGTCACCTGTTCCAGCACGCGGGCCGTCGCGTCGCGGCTGGCCCCTTCGGGCAGATCGACCACCACCTGCACTTCCGATTTGTTGTCGAACGGCAGCAGCTTGACGGTGACGGCCTTGAAATAAAACAGCGAGCAGGCAGCCAGCGTCGCCAGGCCCACCACCCACAGAAAGTGCTTGGCCGCCGCGCGTTCCATGATGATGCGGCTGGCGGCGCGGCGGAAGATCTGGCCCAATTTGCCGCCGCCTTCATCCTCGTGCCCATGCAGCGGCGCACCGCCGGCCAGTTTCAGCATCGCCCATGGCGCAATCACCACCGCCACGAAGAAGGAAAACAGCATGGCCGCCGACGCATTGACGGGGATCGGTGCCATATAGGGGCCCATAAGGCCGGACACGAACAGCATCGGCAGCAGCGCCGCGACCACGGTGAGGGTGGCGATGACAGTCGGGTTGCCGACTTCGGCCACCGCATCGATCACGCCCTGCACCCGGCTGCGACCATCGTCCATCGCCCAGTGCCGCGCGATATTCTCGATCATCACGATCGCATCATCCACCAGGATGCCGATGGAGAAGATCAGCGCAAACAGCGAGACGCGGTTGATGGTGTAACCCATCACCCAGGCCGCAAACAGGGTGAGCAGGATGGTGGTGGGGATGACAATGGCGGTCACCATCGCCTCGCGCCGGCCGATGGCGACGGCGATCAGGACGACAATCGAGATGGTGGCGATGCCGAGGTGCAGCAGCAGCTCGTTGGCCTTCTCGCTTGCGGTTTCGCCATAGTTGCGGGTCACGGTGACGTCCAGGCTGGACGGCAGCATTTCGCCCTTCAGCGCCTCAACGCGCGCCAGCACGGCATCGGACACCACCACGGCATTGGCACCCGACCGCTTGGATATGGCGATGCTCACAGCCGCATTGCGGGCCCATTTGCCGTCTTCGGCCCTGGCCCAGCGCCACACCAGCGGCTGGCCGGGCCGCGGCGCAATGGCAACCCGCGCCACATCCGACAGCAGCACGGGCCGTCCGGCAGCGCTGCGCACGGTGAGCGTGGCCAGACTGTTCACGTCGGCAAGCCGTGCGCCGGCGGTGGTGGCGCGGGCCGCGCCCTGATCCAGCACGGTGCCGGCCGGAATGGCGCGATCAGCCGCCTGCACGGCCTGCAGCAGCGCCGGCAGCGTGACGCCGTGCGCGGCCAGCTTCGCCGGATCGGGCGCGACATGCACCACCTGTGGCCGCCCGCCGGTCACGAAACCGGGGCCGACATTCTCCACCCGGGCAAGATCTTCCAGCAGGCGGTCGGCCACTTCGCGCAGGCTGGTATCGGGCCAGCGCGCCGCCATGCCGGGCGCCGGCGTGAGCGTGAGCACCAGCATCGGCACATCATCGATGCCGCGCAGCGTTACCTGCGGATCGCCGATGCCCGCGGGCCGGCGCTGCCAGTTGGCGGCGATGCGTTCGGAAATGCGGGTGGCGGCATCATCGGCATCGGCACCCACGGCAAAGCGCGCCGTCACCATCACCATGTCGTCCATGGCCTGGGTGTAGACATGATCGACGCCGCCGATGCCCTTCACGATGCCTTCCAGCGGTACGCCAACCAGATCGACCGCGCTCTGTGCCTTCAGGCCGGGGGCGGGCACGATGATATCGACCATCGGCACGCTGATCTGCGGTTCTTCCTCCCGCGGGATGGCGAACAGCGCGATCAGGCCCATGGCCAGCGCCGCCAGCAGCAGTAGCGGCGTGAGCGGCGAGCCGATGGTCGCCGCCGTCAACCGGCCGGAAATGCCGAGCGGAATTTTCTCCTTCACCGGCCACGCTCCGCCTGCAGCACCAGCACGTCGCCGGCGGTCACCCCGGTCAACAGTTCCACCTGGGTAGGATCTGCGGTTTCGGCGAGTTCAACCGGCACCTGCACGACCGATTTGCCCTGCAGCAGCGCCACCTGCGCGATGCCGTGGCTGATACGCACAAACCGACGCGGCGCCAGCACGGCGGTGCGGGTGCCGGTGGGCACCAGCGCACTCACCCGGCGGCCCAGCAGCCGATCGGGCAAGCCAGCCACCTGCACATCAACCCGCACCAGGCCGACCGTCGCGCCGGGCCACACCCGATCGATGCGGCCCTGGCTGGGCAGTCCTGTTTCGGCGAGGCGCACCGTGTCGCCGGGTTTTAGGGCGAGCGCAGCGGCTTCCGGCACATCAAGCCTGAGCAACAGTGGCCCGGCGGAAAGGTGAGCGATCAATTGACCGGGCATCACCGGGCTGCCCGGCGGCACATCGGCCGACAGCACCCGGCCGGCCGCCGGGGCCACAACGGCACCCTGTCCGCCCAGCGCCCTAGCTGCACCCGCCTCGCCGCGCGCGGCGCGGGCGCGGGCCTGCGCGGCCGTGGCCATGGCTGTCGCGCTTTCCAGCCGGGCATTGGCATAAACGCCGGCGGCGTGCAGTTCCCTGATGCGCCCCAGATCGGCCGTGGCCCGCGCCGCTTCCGCCTCGGCCGCAGCGACATTGGCGCTGGCAGCGCCCGCAGCCTGGGACAGTCTGTCATCGCTGATCACAGCCACGATCTGCCCGGCCCGCACCTGATCGCCCGCCTTGACGTTGAGACGGGTGAGAATGCCGCCAATGCGCGCCACCGCCATGACCTCGTCGCGGGTGGTGATCTGGCCAGAGACCGGCTTCAGATCGGGCAGCGTCGCGGCCACAAGCGCATGCCGGGCCGTGATCGAAGCAGTGGAAGTTTCCGGCGCCGGTGCTGTCTCGCTGCCGCAGGCCACCAGGGCCAGAGGCAGCGCGATGGCTGTGAAGACAGAGGCAAGTCGGCGCATGACAGGTCCTTCTTTGCTTCAGGCGACCACTGGCAGCCCGGCCGATTTCCAGGCGCCAATCCCGCCGGCCAGATGGGTATCGACCGACGCCTGCGCCGTGGCGCAGCGATCAAGCGCCATGCCCGATCGCTTGCCGCCCGCACATTGCAGCACGACGGTCTTGTCACCCGCCGGCGGCAGTTGATCCGGCGTGAAGCGCGACAGCGGCAGGTTAATGGCGCCCGCGATATGGCCGCCGGCAAACTCGTCCGGTTCCCGAACGTCCACCAAGATGACGCTGCGATCCTTCAGCATCGCTGCCAGCTCCTCAGGCCCAATCTCCTTATGGGTAGGCTTCTTTTCAGTTCCGAACATCGGGGATTCTCCTTGCTTGCGTTGTTGCTCATATTATGCTTATCTTATATTAGGTCAAGCGAAATTACATTGGCTGCGGGAGAGGGAAATGGCTTCAGTTCAACCACAAGGCCGCACACGGCCGCGGATCGTTGTCCTGGGTGGCGGCTTGGGCGGCACGATCGCGTCGTACGAGATTCGCGACGCCGTGAAGGACCGCGCCGAAGTGTTCCTGCTGGCAGAGCGCGACAGCTACAGTTTCGTGCCGTCCAACCCCTGGGTGGCGGTGAAGTGGCGCACGCCCGAAGAGGTGGAGGTGCATCTGCCGCCGGTTATGAAAAAGCGCGGCATCAGCTTTTCGAGCGTGGGTGCCGAGCGTGTGCATCCGGCCGAGAAGCGGATTGCCCTGCGCGACGGCAGCAGCCTTGATTATGATTATCTGGTCATCGCCACCGGGCCCGATCTTGCCTACGACGAGATTCCCGGCTTCGGCCCCCAAGGCTTCACCCAGTCGATCTGCCACACAACCCACGCTGCGGCCGCCGCCGACGCGTTCGAAGCCTTCTGCGCCGATCCCGGCCCGATCATCGTGGGCGCCGTGCAGGGGGCCAGTTGCTACGGCCCGGCCTATGAATATGCCATGGTGCTCGACACCGAACTGAAGCGCCGCAAGATCCGCCACCTGGTGCCGATGACGTTTATCACTGCTGAGCCCTATGTGGGCCATCTGGGCCTTGATGGCGTGGGCGACACCAAGGGCATGCTCGAATCCGCCTTCCGCGACCGCCATGTGAAGTGGTTCACCAGCGCGCGCGTGACCAGCTTTGACGATGGCATCGCCCATGTCGAGGAAGTGGCCGACGATGGCAGCGTCAAGGCCATGCACGACGTTCCTTTCAAATTCACCATGATGCTGCCGGCGTTCCGCGGCGTGCCCGCTATTCGCGGCATCGAAGGTCTCACCAACCCGCGCGGCTTCGTGCTGGTTGACAAGTACCAGCGCAGCCCGACGTTCCCCGAGGTGTTTGCGCTGGGCGTGGCGGTGGCCATCCCCCCAACCGGCCCAACCCCCGTGCCGGTGGGCGTTCCAAAGACGGGATTCATGATTGAATCCATGGTCACCGCCATTGCTGCCAATCTGAAGGCCATCATGGATGGCAAGGAACCGAAATCCGAAGCGACTTGGAACGCCGTGTGCCTGGCCGATTTCGGCGACAGCGGCATCGCCTTCGTGGCGCAGCCGCAGATCCCACCGCGCAACGTCAACTGGTCCAGCCAGGGCAAATGGGTGCACCTCGCCAAGATCGGTTTCGAGAAATATTTCCTCAGGAAGATCCGCAAGGGCGAGAGCGAGCCCTTTTACGAGAAACTGGCGCTGCACGCGCTGGGCATCGACAAGCTGAAATTCTGAAGCAGGAGAAAACCCATGTCCATTGATCGCGCCGTTTTCGTGTTTGCCGGCATCGTCGTCTTAGCCTCCATCGCCCTGTCACTGCTGGTCCACCCCTGGTGGATCGCGCTGGCAGCCTTTGCCGGGCTCAACATGATCCAGGCGGCCTTCACTGGCATTTGCCCCGCGGCGATGCTGTTCAAGGCCATGGGGATGAAACCGGGCGAAGCCTTCCGGTGAGGCACATGCGTTTCTGGCTGGCGGGCGCGCTGGCGCTGGCTGCCCATGCTGCCCCAGCATGGGCAGCGCCGATCACGCTCGACGAGGCAATCGCGGCTGCGGAAACGCACGCGCCGTCGCTGGCCATGGCCAGGGCCGAGGCCGACGCAGCGGACAAGCGGGCCGACGCGGCCCGCGCCGCGGGCGGCCCGACAGCGACCCTGACCGGCAGCATCGGCTGGGGGCGCCTTGATCCCGGCGGCTATTTCGGCCTGACCGCAACCGACGTGACGCCGCGCGCCGCCCAGGTGGGCATCGAACAACCTCTGTTTGCCGGCGGGCGGATTTCCGGCGCCCGGATGACTGCCCGCGCGGGTGCCGAAGCAGCCGAGGCCGGAGTGCTGCAGCGCCGCACCACGCTGCGGGCCGATGTGGCGCAGGCCTTTGGCGGCGTTCTGGCAACGCAGGCCGGGTTGCAGTCGGCCAGCGGCCTGGTGAAGGCTGTCGCGGTGGCGGCCAATCAGGCGAAACTGCGCTTCAAGGCGGGTGAAGTCCCATCCACCGATGTGCAGCAGGCCGAAGCGCGTCTGGCCGAAGCCGAAGCCGTGCTGGCCAACGCGACGGGGCACAATGATGCCGCGCGAGCGCGCTTCCGCCGGCTGACCGGCCTGTCACCGGACAGCCTGGCCGCGCTGCCCGGCAGTCCGCCACTGCCCGCAACGCTGGATGAAGCAATTGGCGAGGCCGAGACGCGATCGCCCGCCATCGCCCAAGCCGTGGCCGGACTGGCCGCAGCCCGTGGCCAGGCGCGCATGGCGAAGGCCGAGGGGCTGCCACAGTTGGCGGCCTATGCCGAGGCCTCGTCCGTACGCGACCAATTCTTTCCCGGCTATCGCGGTGACCTGGCCAGCGCCGGGGTTCGCGGCCGCTGGAATTTCTTTGCGTCAGGCCGCATCCGGGCCGAGGGTCAGGCTGCCGATGCCACGGTGCACGCCGCCGAAGCGCGCCTGGCCGACGCCCGGGGCAGCGTGCGCGAGATGGTGATTGCGGCCTTTGCCAATGTCAGATCCACGGGACTCGCGGCCGAAGCTGCGGTGCGTCAGAAACGGGCGAGCGAAGCCGCCCTTGCCAGCGTGAAGCAGGAAGTGCGCGTGGGCCTGAAGCCCACCCTGGCCCTGCTGGATGCCGAACGCGACGCGGCCCAGTCCGCCATGCAGGCGGCAAACGCCGACGCACAGCGTATCGCCACGGCCTGGGGCCTGCGCGCGCTGCTTGGCCGGGAGTGACAAGCATGTCTATGAAACAGGCGAGGAAAGCGGCCGTTCTGCTGCTGTTGCTGGCTGGTACCAGCAGCGCAGCGGCGGCCCCGCAGGCCCCGACCGCGCCGGCCGTTGACGCCGAATTGATGGCCCGATCGGACGCGCTGGCAGATCGATTCCAGCTGCGCCTGCAGACGGCATTGCGCACCGCCATCGCCGAACAAGGTCTGCCGGGCGCAGTATCGGTCTGCAGCACGCTGGCACCGGCCATCGCTGCCGAGGAATCCGCAGCCAGCGGAGCGAGGATCAGCCGGATCGCGGCACGCAACCGCAACCCGGCCGCGCGCGTGCCGCGCGATGTGCAGAAACATTTTGCCGAGCTGGCAGCAAACCCGGTTGAGGCAGGTAAGCCCGCGATCAGGGTGTGGGAAACAGGCCGCGGGGCATCGGCAACGGTGAACTATCTGCGCGCCATACCCATGATGGGGCAGCCGTGCCTATCGTGCCATGGCACCGACATCGACAAGCCAACCGCCGCCCGCATTGCAGCGCTTTACCCCAAGGACAAGGCGACGGGCTTCATGCCGGGCGAGTTGCGCGGCGCCATGCTCATTCGCTGGTCAAGATCGGCGCCGGCACAGCCTGACTGATGGAAGCGAGCCTGACGGAGGTCGCCCAAATACGGCGGGCTGCCCTTGATCATGCGCGCCGCCCAGACAGAAGTTCATTGCGGACTGCGGCGTCGCCCGCTCCGGCTGATCACGGCGGCCACCAGCAGTGTGGCCAGGATCGGGCCCAGCCAATCGGCCACTTGCTCTGCCTGGCCCCACAACCGCGCATCGAACGCGCCCCACCACGGCAGATTGGCGCGCAGGCCTTCGCCAAAGGCTTCGATCCAGCGATATTCGGCCTGCGCCACTTCACGGCCGATGAAATAGCCTGACGCCAGCGCTGCGCCGGCCCACCAATTGCGGGTGGCCAGCCCGATCACGGCCTGGATGGCAACGGCAGCCACCGCATGTTCGACCAGGTCCAGGATCATTCGCCCTCTCCTCCTCGCGGCTTGCCGCCCTGGCACCGTTCGGTGGTCCGGATACGGTACGCAATCACCCGCTCTTTCCTTTTTGCCAGTGGCCAAGCAGGGTCAGCCGTGACAGCCTGCGCGCTGCAATATGCAAATAATCCGCAAAAAGGGACGCTCTGCCATGCATTTCGATCACAGCGACAAGACCAAGGCCCTACTGGAAAAGCTGCGCGGCTTCATGGACGAGCATATTTACCCGAACGAAGAGCGTTATCACAGTGAAGTGCAGGAAGGCGATCGCTGGAAGGTGCTGCCGGTCATCGAGGAACTGAAGCCCAAGGCCCGCGCCGCCGGCCTGTGGAACCTGTTCCTTAACATCTGCGATCACGACGTGGGCGAATGGAAGGGCCCCGGCCTGACCAACCTCGAATATGCCACGCTGGCCGAGGAAATGGGCCGCGCCGGCTGGTCATCCGAAGTGTTCAACTGCTCCGCGCCCGATACCGGCAACATGGAAGTGCTGCGTACCTATGGCACCGAAGCGCAGAAGCAGACCTGGCTGAAGCCGCTGATGGCCGGCGAGATCCGCTCCGCCTTCCTGATGACCGAACCGGCCGTGGCCTCGTCGGACGCGACCAATATCGAAACCTCGATTCGCCGTGATGGCGATGAATATGTGATCAATGGCCGCAAATGGTGGTCGTCGGGCGTGGGCGATCCGCGCTGCAAGATCGCCATCGTGATGGGCAAGACCGATCCTTCCGCCCCGCGCCACAGCCAGCAGAGCCAGATCCTGGTGCCATTGGATGCCCCCGGCATCACCAAGCTGCGCCCGCTGAACGTGTTCGGTTTCGACGATGCGCCGCACGGCCACTTCGAAGTCATCCTCGATAATGTCCGCGTGCCGGCCAGCAACATGATCCTGGGCGAAGGCCGCGGCTTTGAAATCGCACAGGGCCGCCTGGGCCCGGGCCGCATCCATCACTGCATGCGCTCGATCGGCGCTGCCGAACGTGCGCTGGAAAAGATGGTGAAGCGCCTGAAGAGCCGCGTTGCCTTCGGCAAGCCGATTTCGGAACATAGCCTGTGGCACGAGCGGATCGCCGATTCGCGCATCGCCATCGAACAGGCCCGCCTGCTCACGCTCAAGGCCGCCTACATGATGGATACGGTCGGCAACAAGGCCGCCGCCAACGAGATCGCCATGATCAAGGTGGTGGCACCGAACATGAGCTGCCTGATCCACGATCACGCGATCCAGGCTCATGGCGGCGGCGGCGTGTGCCAGGATTATGGCCTCGCCAGTGGCTATGCCGGCCAGCGCACACTGCGCCTCGCCGACGGCCCGGACGAAGTGCACCGCGCGGCCATCGCCAAGAACGAACTGCGGAAATACAACTAAGGCTGCAAGGCGGCGGGGAAGGGCTTGCACCACAAGCCCTCCCCTGCTACCCGCGCCATCTGCCGAAGGGGCGCGCGAGCGCCCATTTCCCTGGTGTGCGGCCATGGCGGAATTGGTAGACGCGCAACGTTGAGGTCGTTGTGGCCGAAAGGCCGTGGAAGTTCGAGTCTTCTTGGCCGCACCACCCAGTTAAGTGGTTCAAATTGAACGATTTTTCTGGTTTTTAGAATGCCAGTTTCAGAGCCGGCGAAACTCCCCACGAAAGCTCAAATCCTGGTCCGATTTCGGGCCGGCAGAGCCCGCTTGTCCAAAAGTTATCCACACCGATCATGAAATGACAAAGTTGTGGCCAATTTTGTCACTTTGTTCGAGTCTTGTTGCGAAGCACCACGCAGTTTCGGGGTGAACCGTTGAACGGCACCCGGGCTGCGCTCTTCCAAAATTGAGCCCATTCTCCGTGGGTTTGCGGCGAAGCCGCGCCCGGCCTGTGGTCAGAGACCCGATTCTCAGCCCCACACTTGGGCAACGAAAGAGCCGGAATCTCTCCTTGAAAGTTCCCGGCTTCACCCCAGTTTTGCGGACGATTTTCGGCTAGACCGCGAGACCGAGCATCCGCTCCTGCTCTTCCCATGCCAGCGGAATCTCCGCCGACAGAAGCGTCTTGCGAGTCACCGCCTTGGGCTGTGTGCCGGCAGCGACCGCCTCGACGATTCGAGGACTCAGCCACGAGATGCGCAGCAGCCGGGCCAGATGGGTGCGGCACCGCCCTTCCCGCTTGCCCAGTTGGTTGAGGCTGAGTTCAGGGGATGCCAGGACTAGGTGCGGATTCCGACGATCCCGGCCGTCCATTCCGATTTGAAGCCGGCCATCATTCCGAGATGATCCCGGCCGGGGGCCTGAACGTTGGTTGGGTTGATG
>NZ_JAUMBI010000134.1:0-2525 GCF_032115815.1 Sandarakinorhabdus sp. | reverse complement strand
GGCCGGCGCCCCCCAACTGCGTCAGTGCCGTCACCGTGAAACTGGGGCCGGTGCTGGAGGCCAGATCAAATGCAATCGGCGGCGTGGCGAAGTTATAGGTCGCCAGCCATTCATCCAGCGCGAATGGCGGCAGTTCCACTATGCCTTCCTGCGGCCAAGGATGGCGGTCACCGCCAGATCAGCCGTCACATTGCCCAGCGTGCGAAACACGTCGGGCACCAGTTCCACCGCCAGCAGCACCGGCAGCACGGCGATGGGCACGCCCATGGCATTGGCGATTGGCACGCAGGCGGCGAGGAAGGTGATGGACCCCGGAAGCCCGCCGGTGGAAACCGCCGCCACCAGCGCGGCCAGCAGCGCGCCCAGATAGGCCAGCGCAGTATGGTCCATGCCGTAAAGATGGCCGCAATAGAGGACGACGGCGACGTTGGCGCACGGTGAGGTGATGCGGAAGATGCTCACCGCCAAGGGCAGCACAATGCGACTGGTGGCTTCCGGCAGGCCCAGCCGTTCGGCGCCATCGAAGATGGCAGGCAGGCTGGCAATGCTGGACTGGGTGGAGACCGCGACGGCCTGCGCCGGCAGCACGGCACGGGCAAAGGCCAGCGGGCCGACCCTGCCGAAGATTATGGCGAGGGGATAGACAAGGATGATCAGGCCCACCTGCACCAGCACCAGCACGGCGATATAATGGCCCAGCAGGCCGAAGGCACCCAGCCCGGCCTTGATGCCGACACTCACCGCCAGCGCAAACACGCCCAGCGGCGCGATCACGAAGATCCAGCCAACCAGCACCAGCATGGCATCCTTCACCGCATCGAACAGGCCAACGAGATTGCGCCGGCGATCATCGTCAAGCCGGGTCGCCGCCAGCGCGAACACGGCAATGAAGGTGACGACCGGCAGCATGTCACCCTTGGCCAGCGAATCGAAGATGTTGGCCGGCACCAGGGACAGGAGCCATTTGCCGAGATCGATCTTGATGTCGCCCACCGGCGCGGCTCCGGCGCTGTTGGCCACGATGGCGGCCGCGGCGGCCGGAGGTGCCGGCCACCAATCGAGCAGCAGGGGCACGAAGATCATCGACCACAGGGCGGAAAAGATCAGCAGCACCAGGAATGCCATCAGCGCCCGTCCGGCGGTTCGGCCGCCGCCGGCCTGACCCACCGATTGGGCAATGCCGGTGAACAGCAACCCAGCAATCAGCGGGATGATCGTCATCTGCAGCGCCTGCAGCCAAAGATTGCCGATGGCGTCCGTCACCGGCAGCAGCGGTTTGCCGATGTCAGCCGGCAGCAGGGCGCCCACCGCCAGGCCGGCCAGCAGCGCGAGGAAGATGCGCAGCGTCAGGTTCATTTCGCGGCCTCCGCACCGGTCAACGTGCCCATGGTGACATAGAGCTTGGCCAGATCATCGACGCCCATGGAGGGCACCGGTTTCACCCGGCTCGGTTCGACAAATAACAGGCCACCACCCACCGGCACCGGTGCCGTGGGGATCAGGATGAGCTGGCGCGGTCCCTGGCCGAAATCATGGACGTGAGGGCTGGTGAGCAGCGCCAATGCCTCGACGGACTCGCCAAAGCTGACCGAGACGACCGACATGCCGCTCATTTCGCCGCCCGGCGATGAACCCATCATCCGCACGAACTGCGCCAGCGGGCGATACAGCGGGCCAAGCACCGGGATGCGGGCGATCAGGCCATCCAGCCCGCCCTCCAGCCGCTGGCGAAAGCGGGTCTGTACGGCAATGCCGATCAGCCAGACCAGGACCGCTGCCATGCCCAGCCCAGCCCAGAAGGCCGCCAGAGGCGACGGCGTGAAGAACATGCCGGCCTGGCCCAGCGCTTGACCCAGCGGCGTGTTGGGGCCCAAGGCGGCGATCAGATAGCCTGCCAGCCAGTTGAGCAGAATCAGCGTCAACAGCACCGGGGCCAGGAACAGCAGCCCGGTGGCGAAAGGGCTGAGAAATTTGCGGATCAAAGGCCCGCCAGGATCGCGTCGCCCATGGCCGTTGTGGTCATGGTGCCGCCCAGATCGGGCGTACGGGCGCCCTTGTCGAGCGCTGCTTCCACGGCGGCCTCTACCTTGTCTGCCAGTTCCGGTACCCCCAGGCTGTAGCGCAACGCCATCGCGAGGCTGAGCACGGCGGCGCACGGGTTGGCCACACCGCGCCCCGCGATATCGGGGGCAGAGCCATGAATGGGTTCATACAGGCCCGGCATGCCGGCATCACCAATCGCGGCCGAGGGCAGCATGCCGAGCGAGCCGGTGAGCATCGCTGCTTCATCGGACAGGATATCGCCGAACAGATTGTCAGTGAGGATCACGTCGAACTGCCGCGGATTTTTCACCAGCTGCATCGCCATATTGTCGGCCAGCATGTGAGACAGCTTGATGTCGGGATATTCGGCATCGCGCAGCGCCTGCACATCCTCGCGCCACATCAGCCCGGCTTCCATCACATTGCCCTTTTCCGCCGAGCAGACCTCGCCCTTGCGGGCGCGGGCCAGTTCAAAGGCGATC
>NZ_JAUMBI010000133.1:0-2211 GCF_032115815.1 Sandarakinorhabdus sp. | reverse complement strand
CCAGTGCAGAGTGGAACGCCCGGCTCTGGCTGTCGAAACTGCGCGCCACATCCGGCGCCGCGACCTTTGCGGCTGCCGCCAGCATGATCATCTGTTCGTCGTTCCACACCGGCTGGCCCGGCGGGATCGGCCGCCAGCCATTGGTGCGCGCCACAATCTGCGCGGCCGGATCATCACTGAAGGTGCGGTGGCAGCTGCGGCAATCATAGAAATAATAATCTGGCCCCGTCACCCGCGCCGACGCGGCCGGCAACAGCGACAGCGCCCGCTCCACCGCCAGCGCCTGGCCCACGGCCCAGGTCTTCACGCCGCCGGCCACGGTCTTGCGCGCGGCATAGTCGGCATCCTCGTCATGGTGGCGCTGCAGCGATGTGAACAGATCAAGTTCAAAGGCCACGCGCGGGTGGCCGGCGGCCATGATACGGTGAAACACGAACTGTCCCGGCTTGTCAGACCCGAAATGGCAATCGAGGCACACGCTGGCGCGCACCGCCGGATCGTTCACCGCCCACATACCCTTGGCCACATTGTCGGCATGGCTGGCCTTCACGCTGGCATGGCTGGCCAGCCAGCGATCCGATCCGCCATGGCAGGCCTCGCAGCCAACCCCATCGGACTGCTGCCATTTCGGCCCGCGCACCGGCGCCGGATCACCGTGACAGCTGATGCATTCCTTGGAGGCCGCGACATTGGCGATGCCCAGCCGCCGGCCGATGGCCTGCGCGCGCGGTTCGTTCAGCACTTTCCAGGCCCGGCTGTGCACGCCGGTCAGGCTGGCCGGGTCAGACCAGCTCAATACTTCATTCTGGCGAACCCGCGGCCCGGTGGCTTCCTGGCGGCCATGGCAGGTGGAACCGGCGCAGCTTGCAACGCCCTGGTGCACGGCGCGATCAATCGGCGCGGCCGCCAACGGCGATTCGCCAAGCCCCCCCAGCAGCGCGCCCGCCACGATGGCGACTCGCAGCCAATGGCCCGCTGCCACCATGCGTTCTGCCAAAGCGCGAATTTTCCCCGTTGCTGGCGCAAGCACTGTCCGTTCCCCCCGGTGCGCCACAAGGTAGCAAAGTGCTGACAACATGCAAGCATCCGAGGCCGTTTTCACCAGAATCAGCCACTGTTTTCGCCTGTTCAGCCAAAGCCCATTGCAGGGCGTGCCCGGCTGTGATTACTTCCCCGCCTGCGATAAGCATGAGGGAGTACGGGGTTCACCCGATCGGTCCGTAGAGACCAACCCCTCGCACCTTGCTCTGGGGAGTGACCGATGGACCTGCACGCCAGCCTTGCCGCCGTTTCCGTTCGATCGATGATCGATGCCCGCCGTGCTGCCGAAGCCATGCGCGACATCGCGCTGGAACTCACCGGCCTGCATGTCATTGCGGCCGACAATATCGCGTCAAAGGCGCCGATGGAGGATATCGACGGCAATATCCTGGCTGCCGACGTGTTCGGCTGGACCGGCGAGAACGAGCATTGGTGGAAAGACAGCAAGCTCGCCCTGTCATCGCCGTTGCCGCGCGCCTGCCGGTATGAATCCGAAGTGTTCTGGGCCAATGCCACCGGTTTCTTCACCCGTCAGCCCAACCCCTATCTCGACGAAATGAACCTGGAGAATTTCGAGAAGCGGGCGCTGACCAAGGCCGCCATCGTGGTGCCGGTGCATCTGCCCTTCGGCCAGATCGGCGCCGTCTGCTTCGTCTCGCGCGATGCCAGCCGCACCGATCTTTCGGCCGAGTATGAACAATGGGCCGATATCCTGGCGCTGATGTCGCACCGCTTCCTTGCTGGCTATGTGAAGGCGCACCGCACCCGCCGCTGGCTGCCGGGTGATTGCCAACTCACCAAGCGCGAGGTGGAGTGCCTGCGTTGGGCCAGCATCGGCAAGACCGACAAGGAAATCAGCCTGATCCTGTCGCGCAGCCACGCCACCGTGCGCTTCCACATCCAGAACGCCGGCGAGAAACTGAACGCCGTCAACCGCAGCCAGACCATCTTCAAGGCGGCACAGCTGGGCTATCTGGGCGCCGCTGCGTAACCAATCCGTTCATGGCGTGTGAAGCCGCTGCCGGTTATGGCGGGGGCATGAAACAGCTTGTCCCTCTCGTTCTGCTTCTCGCTGCCGCCCCGGCCAGCGCGACTTCGCTTGCCGATATCGCCGTGTCGCTGAAAGGCACCACCAGCCTTTCGGCCGATTTCACCCAGGCCGGCGCCGAT
>NZ_JAUMBI010000132.1:0-2201 GCF_032115815.1 Sandarakinorhabdus sp. | reverse complement strand
ACGGCGTTGGGCATGCCGCCGATACCGATCTGCAGGCAGGCGCCGTCGTCAATCTCAGCCATGATCAGCCGCGCCACCGCCCGGTCGACATCGGTCACCGGGGCATTGGGCAGTTCCGGCACCGGGCTGTCGTCGCCTTCGATGATGTAATCGACTTCGCTGAGATGGATGTCGGTGCCCTCGCCAATCGCATGCGGCAAGGCGCTGCAGGTCTCGATGACGACCAGCCGCGCCCGCTCCATGATGGCCCGCAGCCAGACATTGGTTGGCCCGATGTTGAAACAGCCATTTTCCAGCGGGCGCGCCTTCAGGATCAGCATGTCCACCGGCGCGATGAAGCGGCGATAATAATCGGAAATCTCGCCCAGGTTCACCGGCGTGTAACTGCAGCGGCCCTGCTCGTGCAGGCGGCGATCATAGCCGCTCATGTGCAGGCTGATCATGTGGGCGTGCCGGCCTTCGGGATCCTTTTCGATGAACGCACGCGGCCGCATCGAAAGGGTGGAACGAACCTTGAGATCAGAAAGCTGCGTGATCCGTTCCCCCAGCGCGCGATCGAACGCATCGGGCTGGTTGATCGTGCCGAAATAATCCAGCCACATGCCCGATTGCACCAAAGCCGCAGCTTCGGCCGCCGTGATGGTCTTCGCTGGAGCGGCCGCCTGGCGCAACGTCATGAAAAATCCCCGTCAGCGAAAAACCCCACGACACCATGACCAATTGATCGGCAGCGTCCGCAAGTGATCGTAGCGGCCAATCCGCCTGACCCGCAACTCCGCCATTTCAGTGATGCGCCGAACCGGCCCGGGGCCCGAACAAACGAAAAGGGCCGCTCCTTGCCGGAGACGGCCCTTTTCATGATGATGGTGCCCGGGGGCGGATTTGAACCACCGACACGGGGATTTTCAATCCCCTGCTCTACCCCTGAGCTACCCGGGCCCACTTGACTCAAGCGGTTGGGTGAACCGCGTGGGAGGCGGCCGTTTAGCCAGCCTCGTCGCCATTGTCCAGCGGGGACGTGTCAGAAAGTTCGTCGTCCTGGGCGTTGGCCGGCAACACATAGCGATCAGACAGCCAGGCATTGAGATCACGGCTGCGGCAGCCTTCGCTGCAGAACGGTTTGAAGGCCGCCACCATCGGGACTTTTCGACAATAGGCGCAGGGGCGCGAATCAGCTTTGCTGGACATGGCCTCTCCCTGCCCCAGCATTGGCTGCCAGCGCCAGTGGCCCGCCCGTCAGTCGCGCACATTCCTCGATCAGCGCCGGGCGTGCCGCCAGCCAGTCAATCACCGGGCCGGATGCTTCGATGCGGGTTGGCCCCACCAGCCGCATCGCGCGGCGCAACAGTTCCAGCGCGGCAAAGCCCGGCTGCCGCACCGCTTCGATCAGGCTCAACTGCCGGCGCGGACGGATGATCTGCACCAGGCCAAAGCCGTTCATCGCGGTCTTTTCAAATGGTGCCGGCAAGGCTTCGGCCAGGATCGCATCGACCGTGGCGCGTGGACCGCGCCCGGCCAGCGTGGGGAAATCCACCACCACCGGGCCGCCGACGCCATGCCGCCGGATCAGTGCCGCCACCGCCCGCGCGGCGGCTTCGGCCAGCCGGGTCAGATCGCCTGTCCCATCCACATCGATCACCAGCATCGCCGGGGTGGGCGCCACCAGCAGCCGGCCACCGGGGAAATCGATACGGCCCGATAGCGCCTCTTCCACCACCGCATCCCAACCCGCTTCGGCCAGAGCGTCCGGGCCATGCACCGGAACCGGCGTCACGGCATGGCCGGCAGCCGCCAGTCGCGCTGCCAGATCGGGCGCAGGCCGCGCCGAGCCATCGTGCGCCACAACCCGCGCCTGCTTGTCGCGCACGCCATCGGGACGCGCTGGGCGCAGCACCTCCACCAGCCGCGTCTGCCCCTCGGGCCAATCGGCCGGCACCGGCGCCAATTGCGCTTCGGCACCGGCCAGCACCACCACGCCCTGCCGGCGATCGGCCAGCCGCGCCGGCGCGATCAGGCCCACCGGCAGCGGATCGTCCGCGCGCGCGATGTGAGCCTCCACCACCGTATCGCCATCCAGCACCAGCGCGCGTGTGGCGCCGGGCGCGGCCTCCACCAGCGCGATCATGTGCGCCAGCCGGCCGCCGTCAGCAGCAGCCGCGTCTCATTCAGCGGCAGGCCGACCACGCCCGAAAAACTACCGG
>NZ_JAUMBI010000131.1:0-7703 GCF_032115815.1 Sandarakinorhabdus sp. | reverse complement strand
CTGGAGCTGGCCGGCGGCGACGGCGCCGGCGTGTTCTACAAGATCCGCGACGGGAAGGAGATGTGAGAGCGCTGCTCACCCCGCTGGCCTTTGGCGCCCTGCTCGCAGCACCGGCGGCCGCGGCGCCGCTTCCGCCCGAACTTGCCGCCAGCATCGATCGCAGCATGCGGGAATGGGCCGAGGCCAACCAGGTGCCAGGCCTGACCTGGGGGATCGTCAAGCGCGGCGAAGGCCTGGTGCACAGTGGCGTTTCCGGTATCGCCGATGTCGATGCTGCCCGCCCGGTCGAGGCCAACACCCGCTTCCGCATTGCCAGCATGACCAAGGCCTTCACGGCGCTGACGCTGTTTGATCTGGCCGGCGAAGGCAAGCTGCGGCTGGACGACAAGGTGGTGACCCATGTGCCGGAAGTCGCCGGCTGGGGCGACGCGCTCACCGTCACCGATCTGGTGCACCACATGGGCGGGTTCGTCACCGATGATCCCTGGGGTGATCGCCAGACCCCGCTGCCCGAAGCGCAGTTCAGCGCGCTGTTGAAAAGCGGTGTGCCCTTCACCCGCGCACCGGGCCTGATCCATGAATACAGCAACCTGGGCTATGCCCTGCTGGGCCGCATCATCCGCAATGTGAGCGGCCAGCCGTTCGAAGCCGAAATCGCCAAACGCCGATTCCGGCCGCTGGGCATGGCGGCCACCAGCTTCGATCTTGCCGATGTGCCGCGTGCGCTGCTGGCCAGCGGCTGGCGCTGGGAAGACGGCAAATGGCAACGCGAGCCCGACATGGGCCCGGGCACCTTTGGCGCCATGGGCGGCGTGATCACCACCGGGCCGGATTATGCCAAATGGGTAGGGCATCTGCTCTCCGCCTGGCCGGCTGCCGTGCCGGGCGAGGCCGAAGCACCGGCCCGTGCCACCGTGCGCGCCCTGCTGCGCGGCGAAGGTTCACCGCGCCGGATGATGCGACCCACGCAGGCAGCAAGTTCGCCCTGTGCGGTGGCGGTCGTCTATGGCGGCGGGCTCAGGGTTGGCGATGATTGCACGCTGGGCCGGGTGGCCTTCCACGGCGGCGGCTACCCCGGCTATGGCAGCTATATGCTCATCGCGCCGGAAAGCGGCTGGGGCGCCTTCGTGCTCACCAACCGCACCTATGCCGGGCCAGCCGCCCCCACCTGGGACGCGCTGATCGCCATCCGCGAAGCCGGCCTTGCCCCCAACGACGTGCTGCCGCTGTCGCCAGCGCTGGCCGGGCTGGCAGAGCCGATGCACAAGGTGCTGACCACAGGC
Organism: Sandarakinorhabdus sp.; assembly: GCF_032115815.1. GTDB lineage: Bacteria > Pseudomonadota > Alphaproteobacteria > Sphingomonadales > Sphingomonadaceae > Sandarakinorhabdus. The sequence goes on along the minus strand of NZ_JAUMBI010000131.1, from coordinate 6,420 downwards.
GACGTGGGCAACGCCGGCCTGGCGGTGAATTTCCTGATGGACCGCGACGCCGCCCACCGACGCGCCGATATTGCTGCCATCACCGCCAAGGCCGGCCGTTGCCCGAACCCGCCCGGTGTTTCGGCCAGGGGCGCACTGGAAGGCGAATTTTGGTGGAAGTGCGAACGCGGCATGATCATCGCCTATGCCCTGCTCGCCCCCACGCCCACGCCGCAACTGCAGGCGCTGGAATGGCGCTGGCAGCCGCCAAAGCCGTGAGCTGAACCTTCCCCGGTGGGGAGGGACGATCAGGATTTGGGCGGTTTGCCCGTCGCCGCCAGCACCGGCATGGCGCTGGACCCTTGCGGATACATCAGCCGCAGTGAGGCCGGAGCGCCGCATTTCTTGATCACGCGCTCGACAATGGCGGCCCTTGTCTTGATCAGGCTGACCGAGGTGAAGGCCCGGGTGCGGCCTTCCGCAACTTCCGCGGCGGTGAAGGGCTTGGTGCCGGCCGGGGTAGACTTTCCGCCCAGGCCGAACACCATGAAGTTCATCAGCGCGGCGAGCTGCTCATTATCGTCAATGCGGCTGCGGGCGATGTTGGGCAGCCGCATCAGATAATCGCGGCCTTCGGGCAGGCACATGAACCAGCCAACGCGGCCCTGCAGATTGGGCAGTTCAGCCGGCGCGGCATTGCCCTTGATGCCGTGGCAGCCGCCGCATTGCTCGACATAATCGGATTGCGCCACGTCCATATCGGCCGGGTAGCTGACCGGCAGGCCGGTTTCATCACCCGGTGCCCGATAATCAACGGCCGGCGGGGCAGCAGCGACCAGCAGCAACAGGCCCGCCAGTGCGGTGGCGGCTGGCCAGACCCGCTGTGCCGTCACCCGACCTCAGCTGGCCTTGCCGACGAGAACGGCGGTGGAGCAGTGATACTCCATGCTCTTGGTGCCAAAGCACCAGATCACGTTATTGTTGAGCTGCGGCATGTACAGCTGGGTTTCGCGATCGGTGTTGTCGCAACCGCACTGGCCGCACGCCGATTTCCCGCAGCAATCGCGATAGGCGATCAGATAGGCCTTGCCATCATCGGGGTTGATGCAGGTGCCAACCCACGACACGGGCGAAGGCTCGGCGCCAGGTGGGCAGCTGCTCATGCCGCCGCCGCAGCAGGAGCACAGGCTGCCATCGATGGCGCAATAGCGCCAGTAATCGCACTTGGTGTCATCCTTGGTCTGGGCGTTGCGGGCAAAGGCGGTCTTCGCCTCGGGCGACCGATCCTTGGTGGCGGCGCTGGCCCGGCTGACCGGCAGCAACGGGAAGGCCGGCGCAGCCACGATCGTGGCCCCCAGCTTGGTGAGGAAGGACCGGCGCGAACTGTTGCCGGCAAATTTGCGCAGCAGCTTCTCGCCAAGGCCATCGATATCGAAACGCTTCATGCCTTTTCCCCCTAAGCTCCCGCTCATGAATTCACCGTGTCTGGCACCTTGGCCGGTGTCGGCAGGCCGGCGATATAATCCTGAACGCTGTGCACGCCCATCTCGTGGCTGATGATCAGGCTTTCGAAATGTTCGCGGCTGTTGACCAGCCCCTTGGCCAAAACGGTGCCGCTGGCATCGAGCAGCACGGCGTGGGGCAGCTTGTCCACCTCGAACAGGCGGCCGACCACGTCGCTGTTGATGAACGGGAAGGCCGCCAGATCATGCTTTTCCACCAGCGCCCTCTGGGCGGCCGGATCATCATCGCCGACGAACACCAGGCTCACGCGCTCTGCGGCAGCGAACGACTTGGCGACCGGAATGAGGCTCTTGCACATCGGGCAGGAGGCCGAAACGAACATCAGCAATTGCAGGCCCTGGGCCGGGCCGCCGATCAGATAGGGGCGCCCTTCCAGCGTTGTCACCGGCGTTACCGGCGCCTTGTCGCCAATGGCGGGGCCGCGATTGGCATCGAGCGCACCGGCCGGGGCCACACGTACATGCAGCACGCCCACCTGCCGCGCCAGCGCCAGGCCAGCCACGCCGAGGCCGATCAGGACCAGCCACTGCAGCGCTTCGTTGATGAGTCCCAAGGCTGACATCAAAACCCTTCCTCAACCCTGCTTTGGCGCCGACGCAACCAATGCGCCCACTGCCGAGAACATCAGCAACAACAGATAGAGGGCAACGCCGGCCGCCGCGCCAAGGCCCACATCGGCCATGCCCAGATGCGCCCGCCCTGCCGCCAGCGCCGGCAACAGCGCCATGGCCAGCAGGAGGTTGCGCGCCACCTGGCTCCAGCCCAGCGACTGGCGCAGGCCCACGTGGCCGCAACCGCAATCGATATGCCGGCGGCCGCGCCCGATGTTGATCGCCATGCCCGCCGCAAAAACCAGCAGCAGCGCGATGGCCGCCAATGGCGCAACCGGGGCAAAGCCCAGCAGCAGCCCGGCTGCAACCAGCAGTTCCACCCCCGGCAGCAGCGCCGCAGCGGGTGCCACCAGCGCATCAGGCAACAGCCGGTAATTGGCGATCACGCCGGGCAGCAGATCACGGTGGCGCAACTTGTCGATGCCGGCGACGGCAAGCAGCAGCGCCACGGCGACGCTGGCCGCCACACCCAGAAGAGGCAGTGCCTGTTCCACTCAATCGACGTCCGGCACGACGATCATGCCGCCGCCGCCGCGTTCGATGTCATGCTTGATCTCGTAGGTGGCGGCATCCATCACCTGCACCACGCCGCCGTCACCCGACAGGAAGATCAATGGCTTGGCATCCTGCGTCACCTCGATATTGCCGATCGGCTTTTTCAGCGGCACGCGCTTGACGACCTTGCGGGTGGCCATGTTGACCACCCAGATTTCCTCGCCATCGGCCTTCTGGGTCCAATATTCGCCGCGGTGCATCAGCACATAGAGCATGCCGGTGGCGCGGTGCAGCGTTGTCGCCGCGCGGCCGCCAGGGAACCAGTTGATGTCCAGCGGGCGGGTATCGCCGGGGCGCACGCCAGCGGCCGCCTGGATCGACCAAGCATCGCCGATGGTGGGCGCCGCGCCCAGCTTCACCGTGCGGAGGAGGCCGGTGTAGGTGAGCGTCACGATCTCACCCTTGGTGCGATCATAGGTGAAGAAATCGAACACGCCGTCTTCGGCGGCCTTGAAGAAGGGCGCGCTGTGGCTGACGGTCGAGGTTTTCGGGCCCACCGTTACCGTGGCGATGGTGCCATCCGAGCACAGCGCCGAGAAGCCGATGCCTGCGACCGGCACGAGGCTGGCGCAGCCCGGCAGTTCGACGACCTGTCCAACCTTGCGCTTTTCCAGATCAACCACGATCACCGAAGACGCCGGGCTGAAATCATAGACGAAGCCCGTCTTGCCATCATCGCTGATGACAAAGTTGTTCTTCATGGTGCCGATGATCAGCCGGCCCGGCAGCGGAATTTCCGTGACCAGCGCCATGTTCACCGGATCATAGACCGAGATCATGTCCTGCCGGGTGCCACGGTTCACCTTGGTCCAGATGCTTTCCGAGACGTAGATGAAGCGCCGCTTGGGATCGAGGGCGAGATCGGACCAGCGACCGGTGGAAACCAGGCCGACCATCTTGCCGGTATCGCCGTTCCAGATGCGGGTGCCGCCATTTTCCCAGCCGCCGCGCACGAAACCCCAGTGCGGGGACCATTCCGGCAGCTTGTGGGTGAAGGGCTCTTCCGGTTCGACCGAGGCCAGAGCGGCTGCCGAAGCAGCGGGCTGGGCAGCGGCGACCTGCGCCATGCCAAGCGCCGAGATCAGGGCTGCGCCTGCCAACGTGCCGAGCCCGAATGTGGTTCCCCTGATCATGCGTGCCAAAGCCCTTCCCCCAAAGCCCATTCGGCAGACGCCCGCTTGCCCACTTACGGACCGGCGACTCCGAACCGGCGACCGGATGCCCGGCGCCATGCAAGTTCAGACTGGACGTGCGTCCAGTATTCGTCAAGCCAGCGCGCCGGCCGGCGCGGTGCCTGAATAACGTAGCCGGCGTCAGCCGAGGTCGGGCAGGTCTTCGGCCAAGTCTTCGGGCTTTATGGTGCTGGCCAGATGCAGCAGGGAGCGCACGGCAAGCCGCTGCAGCTGCGGCATCTGGTGGGCCCAGGGCTTGCCATGGCCGGCAAAGATGGTGGTTCCTTCCAGCGATGCACTGATGAAGCGGGCCACCACGTCTACCTGTGTGGGCGACAGCGCCGGGTTGAGCGGCGCCACGGCAGCCGCGATATTGGCGTGCGCCAGGCGATAGAAAGCCGCCACCCGGTCCGCCACCACTTCGTTGTGGTTGGATAGCGCCCACAATTCGGTGAAGACGTGTGTGGTGCGCTTGGTGCCGATATCATCAAGCACCAGGGTGATCATCCGGCGCAGCTGTTCGGCCGGATCGAGGTGCGGCTGGCGCACCGTTTCGTCGAGCATGCGTTCATAATAATCGAGCAGATCATCGAGCAGCAGCTGGATCAGCAATTCCTTTCGGGCAAAATGATAAGACAGGCGGCCCACCTGCATGCCGCACCGCGTCGCGATCCGACGCAGCGTGAAGGCGGCCGCGCCTTCTTCCACCAGCACATCCAGCGCGGCATTCAGGATCAGATCCACCGTTTCGGTGCCGCGCCCATAGATCCCCGGACGCACAGGCGCTGTTCGCGCCGGCTTTTCGCCTGTTGTTGTCATTGATTCGGGCTTAACCCAGCGCCGCAGCGCCGTCTAGCGATGCGCGGTTTGCCCCATGGCGCCCGGCTTGACGGCGCCTTGATGACTGTCCAGTATTTGCCGCACATTGTGGCCCACGCCGGGCCGCCCCATCCTGATTGCAAGGAAAAATCGGCATGATTTCAAATCGCTGGCATTTGGCTCTGCTGGTTGCAGCAGGAGTGGCAGCGCCAGTGGCGGCCGAACCCAAGGCGGCGTTCGTGGCGCGTTGTGCCATGTGCCACCAGGCCGGCGGCGAAGGCCTGTCCGGCCAGTTCCCGCGCCTGGCCGGCCGCGCCGCCGGCATCGCCCAAAGCCCCGAAGGGCGGGCCTATATGGCGCGCGTTGTGCTTTGGGGCATGGCCGGCCCGATCACGGTGGAAGGTGCGCCGTTGATGGGCGTGATGCCTGGCATGGCCAGCATGGCAGATGCCGAGATCGCCGAAATCCTGAGCCACGCCGTCACGCTGGGCAAGCCGGCCAAGCCAGCCAAGCCGTTCAAGGCCGCCGAAATCGCCGCGGTGCGCACCGCCGGCCGGGTGAGCATGGCGGACAACAACGCGCTGCGGGCCAAGCTGGCCGGCAACGGTTTGATCAAATAGGCGAAAGTTCCGGCGGCACCGCCGGGTACAGCGTCACCACATCGCCCAGTGTTTCGCTCAGCGGGCCGAGCCAGCCGGCATAGGCCTTCCAATGGTCCACGCCGTCGGTGAAGATCGGCTGGCGCACCTGTTCGGAACTGGCGGTGCGCACCGCCCGATCGTTGCGCCAGAATTCCAGGCAGGCCGGCTCATACGCCAGCCCGACAGCGCCGAGCAGGCGCCGCACCTGGGTTTCGGTGTCGGCCACCATCTCCTCATAGATCACCCGGGTGGCGGCACCGGGGGCAGCGGCATCGAAATGCGCCATCAGCCGCACATAATCGCGGTAATAGCGGCCAACGTCGACCAGATCATAGGAAAAGCCCTGCCCGCGGGCAAAATGCTGTTTCCACGCCGAAAAACAGCAGCCCATCGGGTGGCGGCGGGCATCGATGATGGTGGCATTGGGCAGGATCAGCCGGATCAGGCCGACGTGCTGCCAGTTGTTGGGCATCTTGTCGATGAAGCGCGGCTTGCCAGATTTGCGATGGATGCGGGTGCGTTCGAGATATTCTTCCCCCAGCCGCTGGCAATCCGCCGGGGTGAGCGCCGCCATCATCGCACCGAAATCGGCGAATTCGCCCGCCTCCACGCGCGCGGCCAGCCGGCTGGCGATCATCATCATGTCGGGCAGTTCCATCGTGCCTTCGACCTGGCTGTGACTGGCAAGGATCTGCTCGATCAGGGTGGAGCCGGAGCGCGGCAGCCCGACGATGAAGATGGGATCAGGCGCGGGGCAACCGCCATCCCGGCGCGCCGCGAAGAATGGCGCGGTGAAGGTGGAAGCAGCGGCATCGATTTCGGCAGAAAAGGCATCGGCATCATGCACGATCCCGGCGCGGCGCAGGCGATTGCCCTCGCTGTAATGGCGGAACGCGGCTTGCGATTCGCCCAGATCCTCGTGCGCCTTGCCCAGTGCGAACTGCAGGTGGAACAGGTCTTCGGCGCGCGGCGATTCCTGCCCGGCGAGTGTGGCCAAAGCCGCCTCCATCGCGGCAATGTCGGCCGCGCCCAGTTTCACCGTCTTCAGATTGGCCAGGCTCCACCAGGCTTCGCCCAGCGTGGGCTGGCGGGTGACGGCCTCGCGATAGGCGGTGACGG
>NZ_JAUMBI010000130.1:0-9201 GCF_032115815.1 Sandarakinorhabdus sp. | reverse complement strand
CTCGAACAATGTGCCCAGGCTATAGCGGGTCATTTCAAGGCGCGGGCTGGTCTGTTCGGGGTGGGAGCGGGTGACGCCGCGCAAGGTGAGCAGCCGCTTTTCCATATAGTTGTTGAGCAGCACCGAGAGATCGCTGGCTTCGGCCAGCCCCTCGGCGCCCATCGCCCGCGTCCAGGCATAGGCCTTGAACACCTGCTGCAGATTGCCGAGATACTCGCGCACCTTGGCGGCCTGCCGCGGCGGTGTTTCCAGCCGGTACGCGCCGCTGTCCTCCACCACCAGCGGCCCCGGCATGAACGGCGCCAGTTCGGCCGTGCAGCCATAGGCGCCCACCGCCGGGCCGCCGCCGCCCTTTGAGACACCGAACGTCTTGTGCAGCATGAACATGCAGGCATCAAAACCAAGGTCACGCGCCCGGATCTTGGTCATCACGCCGTTGAAATTGGCGTGATCATAAAAGGCCAATGCGCCGGCCTCTTTCACCAGCCGCACCCACTCCATGATCTCGGGGTTGTATACCCCCATGTCGTCGGGATTGTTGATCATCAGCGCGGCGGTATCGGGGCCAAGCGCGGCTTTCAGCATATCGAGCGACGGGTAGCCGTTTTCGCCCAACGGCAGGGTGATCACCTCGAAACCCGCCGTCGCCGCAGTCGCGGGGTTGCAGGGATGGCTTTGCAGGCTGGTGATGATCTTGGTGCGGCTGGTCCCCTGCCCACGCGCTGCATGAAAGGCGCGGGTGATCACGGCCTGCGTCCACGCCGCATCGGCGCCGCCAGCGGCCTGGAAGGTGAAGCGATCCATGCCCGACAGGCTGCGCAGCATCAGATCAAGCCCATGCACAGCGGCCAGCAAGCCCTGCATCGTCTCTGCCGGCTGGGCCGGATGCACGCCCGCCAGCCGCCGCGCCGCCTGTTCGCTAACGCGCGGATTATATTTCATCGTGCAGGTGCCAAACAGGCTGACGCCGATCATGCCCATGGTTTCCTGGGAAAGCCGCAGGAAATGGTTGAGCACTTCGGGCTCGCTCAGTTCGGGCAGGTCGGGCGGCGATGTGCGCTGCAACCCGGCCGGCACCAGGCCCTCACTGCTGACCAGCGGGAAATGCTGTCCGCGCCGGCCGGGGGCGCCAATCTGGTGAATGAGCGGCTCGTCCCAGCGAGCCGCATGATAACGCCGCAAGCTCATGACAGCACCTCCCGCAACGCGTCGGCAAGGCGCACAATATCGGCCTCGCTGTGGCATTCGGTGAACGCAAACAGCGCGCGGTCCGGGGTGATCTCGATGCCGCCGAAGATGCCGTGCCGATCGAGCAGCGCCCGGTTGATGGCGGCAACGCTGCGCCCGCTGGCGGAGAAATCCAGCAGCAGTTCGCGGAACACGCCGCCGATTTCGGCGACCTTCACCCCGTTCACGCCGGCCAGCGTTTCGCCGGCAAATCGGGTGCGGGCCAGGATCAGATGGCCGATCTCGGCAAAGCCGGCCGGGCCGAGCAATGCCATATAGGTGGCAGCGGCAACGGCCCACAGATAGGTGCTATTGCCGGTCCAGTCCTTGCCCAGCTCGCGGCTGCCATAGCTGGATTGGTGGAACAGCATCAGGCCAAAGGCCAGCTGGCCATCCACCGTGGTGGTCAGGCTGTTCAGCAGCGTGGGATATTCGGCGGCATAGCGGGCTTCGTCGCGGGTGGCGATGAAGCCGCCCAGTCCGCCGCCGGCGTGCATGTGGACGCCCAGAGTCTGGATGGTTCCCACCGCGATATCGACACCCAGTTCGCCCGGCGGCGCGATCACCCCAAGGCTGATGGGATCAACGCCCGCGATGGTTTCGGCACCCACGCGGGCGGCAATTGCGGCCAGTTCGGCCGCGCCGGTTTCAAGGCCGCCCAGATAGGCGGGATTCTCATAACAGATTGCGGCGGTGCGTGCGTCGGCCAGCGCGGCCACGGCAGCAAGATCGAGGCGCCCAGCGGCGTCGCACGGCGCCGGCACCAGTTCCAATCGCATCGCCGGATCGGCGCTGCGGGCATAGCCCTCAATCACTGCCAGCCGTTCCGGGCTGATCGCCGCCGGCAGGATGATGCGGTTTCGCCCCGTCAGTCGCGCCGCCATCCGGAAAGCGTGGCCAGCCGCGGCCCCCCAGCTGTAAACCGGCAGGCCCACCAGCTCCAGGCCCAGCAGCGCGCCCAGCTGGCTGGTGAATTCCCACCACACCTGGTTGCGGCCGAAATCACTGCTCGGCGTGCCCCACACCGGGGTCAGGAATTCGGCCCGGCCCACGATTTCGTCCACCACGGCGGGAACATGATGCTGCCAGATGCCACCGCCCAGGAAGGACAGGCCGTCACCCGCCGGGCGATTGCGGTCGAGCAGTGCGTTCAGGTGCCGGGAAAGTTCCACCTCGCTGGTCAGCGCCGGCGGCAGATCGGGCAAGGCCTGCAGGCGGTGCACGGCGGGGATCTGGGCAAACAAGGGCTCGGTGCCGGTCAGCCCCAGTTCGTCAAGCAGGGCCGCTTTGCCGGCCGCTGCCGAATTTGGCATGAACGGATGCGCACGCGATTGAACCATCGGCAAACCTTCAAGAAATGTTCGGCGGATCGTGAAACCGCTTGCCAGATTGTGCTGACAGCGCACACGATATCGCCCTTGCGAACAACAGGAACAGTGCGTGCGCCTTGGCTTTATTGTCAACCCGTTGGCCGGTGCCGGCGGCCCGCTAGCCCTGAAGGGCAGCGACGGGCTGGGCCTGAATGCCGCGGCCGGCTGGGCGGCAGCGCGGGCGGCGTTGGCGCTGAAGGGGCTTATCGGCACCGGCGCGCACCTGCTCACCGGCAGCGGCGCGATGGGGGCGGATATCGCCATTGCAGCGGGCTTTGCGCCCGACATTGTGCACCGGCCACAAGGCCCATCAACCGGCGCCGATACAACCGCTTGCGTGGAGGCCTGCCTGGCGGCCGGCGCGCAGCTGATCATCTTCGTGGGCGGCGATGGCACGGCGCGCGACGTGTTGGCGGCCGCGCCCGATGTGCCGGTGCTGGGTGTGCCCGCCGGCGTCAAGATGCATAGCAGCGTGTTTGCCACCTCGCCGGGCGCGGCGGCGGCGATGCTGGGCAAGGCCATGTGCGGCCCCCTGATCGACATGGTGGACGCAGAGGTGATCGACCGCGATGCAGACGGCACAATCCGCCTCCATGGCACAGTGAAGGTGCTGTCTCATCCTGCCCGTCAGGCCGCCAAGGCGGCCCGCGCTGATGCCGATGCAGCGCTGGCGGGCGCGATTGCCGAGGATGCGGCCATGGTGCGCGCAGCACCCCTGTGCCTTATCGGCCCCGGCCTCACCATGCACCGCCTGAAGATGGCGCTGGCGGGTAAAGGCACAATGCTGGGCGTTGACGTGTTTGCCCATGGCGCATTGCTGATCGAAAACGCAACGCATGCGCAATTGCTGGCGCTGCCCGGCGGGGCGCTGCTGTTGCTCGGCGTGGTGGGCGGGCAAGGCTTTCTGTTGGGGCGCGGCAACCAGCAATTGGGGCCGGATGTGCTTGCCCGCGTGCAGTGGCCGCCGATTATCATCGCGTCGGCAGCCAAGCTGGCGGCGTTGCCGCGGCCGGCGCTGCTGGTGGACACCGGCGATGCGGCGCTTGATGCCCGGCTGGCCGGTTTTGTGCAGGTCCGCACCGGGCCGCGCCAAGCCATGATGATGCGCATTGATGCCGCATGATCCGCGAAAGCTTGCCACAGCGGCCGCCGGCTGTAGCGTGCGCCTCGGCCACGGCGATGCGCCGGGTTCGGGCCTGACAGAAGAGCGGTGATGAGCGGTTTTGTGATCGAGTTTGAAGGTAAGCCCATCAAGGCCCGCGCCGGCGAAAGCGTGGCGGCGGCGCTGACCGCGCATGGCATCCGCGGTTTTCGCATCACGCGCACTGCGGCGGAACGCGGCGTTTTTTGCGGCATGGGCGTGTGCCAGGATTGCCTGGTTGAAGTGGATGGCGTGCCGGGCAAGCGGGCCTGCATGACCGTGGTTGATCGGCCCTTGTCGATCCGGCGGCAGCGCCACGGCGCGGCACTGGCGCCGGTGAGCGGCGCGCTGCCACCGGCCACGATCGATGAACTGGCGGTGGAACGCCCCGAACTGCTGGTGATCGGCGCCGGGCCGGGCGGGCTTTCGGCGGCGATCGCGGCGCGCAAGGCCGGCGCCGAGGTGGTTGTGCTGGATGAACGGCGTTCGCCCGGCGGCCAGTATTTCAAGCCGGTTGCGGTTGCGGGCGACGATATCGCGCCGCCCGATGCCCAGCATCGCGAAGGCCTGGCGCTGGTGGCACAGGCGCGCGCCGCCGGTGTGGTGATCCGCAGCGGGGTGAGTGTGTGGGGCGCGTTCCGGCCGCTGGAGTTTGCCGCCACGTCTGACAAGGGCGAGACGAGGCGTTACCTGCCGCGCGCTGTCGTGGTCGCGACCGGGGCCTATGAACGCGCCTGGCCGGTGCCGGGCTGGGAACTGCCCGGCGTGATGACCACGGGTGCGGCGCAGACCCTGTGGCGCACCGCCCGCCGCCTGCCCGGCCGGCGCGTGCTGATCGCCGGCAATGGCCCGCTCAACCTGCAGCTCGCGGCTGAACTGCGCAGTGGCGGGGCGGAGGTGGTGGCGGTGGTCGAAGCTGCCGGCCCGGCCACGCGTGCGCCGACGGCCGTTGCAGCGATGGCGCTGGCATCGCCGGGGCTGGTGGCGCAGGGGCTTGCCTATCAGTGGCGCTGCCTGACAGGCGGGGTGCCGATGCTGCATGATATGGTGGTCTCCGCCGTCGAGCAGGGGCCGTCGGGGCTGGCGGTCACGCTGGCGGGCGGTGGTTCGACGCGCGTATTGGAAGCCGATGTGCTGTGCCTGGGCTATGGCTTTGAACCGTCGAATGAATTGCTCCGCGCGCTCGGGTGCCGCCATGATCATGATGGCACGCGGCTGGTGACGGTTCGCGACGCCGATGGCCAGACCAGCGTGGCCGGTGTTTATGCGCTGGGCGATTGCACCGGGCTGGGCGGCGCGCGGGTGGCGGCGGCAGATGGCACGCTGGCCGGGTTGGCGGCGGTGGCCGGGCTTGGCCATGCCATCGGCCCGGAACTGGCGCGGCTGGGCCGGCAGGCCGCCACGGCGGCGCAGCGCCACCGCCGCTTCCAGCAGGCATTGTGGGACGTGTATCGCGCGCCGGCGCTGGCCATCGCGGAGGTGCCGGACGACACTATGATCTGCCGCTGCGAAGAGGTGCGGTTCGGCGCGGCGCGGGCCGCGCTGGCCGGGGGGCTGAACGACGCCGGGTCGGTGAAACGCGCCACCCGGATCGGCATGGGTCCGTGCCAGGGCCGTTATTGCCGGCCGCTGCTGGAGGCGCTGATCCAGGAGGCCACGGGCAAGGCGCCCGATGAAACGTCCGGCTTTGCCCCGCGCCCGCCGTTCCGGCCGGTGACGATCCGCGATCTGGCGGGCAAACCGTGAGCGACGCTCTGCCAGCCTCAATCGGCACGGTTGTCATCGGCGCCGGTGTTGTCGGCGCCTGCGTCGCGGGCTTTCTGGCCGATGAAGGCCAGGATGTGCTCGTGGTCGATGAGGGGTGCGGCGCCGGATCGTCCGCCAACGCCGGCAGCCTGCACGTGCAGATGCAGAGCCGCTTCATGCGCCTCTACCCGGAAAACGTGCCCAATATGGAATTGCAGCTGCCGCTCTACCCCAAGGCGGTGGCGTTCTGGCGTGAACTGGCCAGCAGCCTGAACGCGGATTTCGATCTGAAGATGACCGGCGGGCTGATGGTGGCGGAAAGCCAGGACCAGCTGGATTTCCTGGGCGTGAAGGCCAGGCGCGAACGGCAACTTGGCCTTGATGTTGAAATCCTCGATCGGGCGCGACTGGATGCGATTGCGCCCTATTTCGGGCCATCCATCGTGGGGGCGGAACTGTGCGCCAATGAAGGCAAGCTCAATCCGCTGTTGTGCAACGCCGCCATCCGCAGCTGGATATTGGCGCGCGGGGTGGTGCTTGCCGAAGGGGTCCGAGTGGAGGGCATCGCCCGATCCGGCACCGGCTTTGCCGTTACCACCACGCGCGGCACCGTGACGGCAGGCCGGGTGGTGCTGGCCGCCGGTTCCGGCACCCGCCTGCTGGCGGCCGGAATGGAACCGGCGATCACCATACCGGCCGTGGCGGAACCGCTGCACATGAACATCACCGAGGCGACCGCGCCGCTGATCGGCCATCTGGTGCAGCACGCCGATCGCATGATCACGCTGAAACAGTTCGGCACCGGCCAGATCGTCATCGGCGGCGGCTGGCCGGCGCGGCAGGATGCGCCCGGCGGCCATGCCGAGGTGGAGCTTGCCAGCCTGATCGCCAATGCCAGCCTGGCGCAGCATATCGTGCCATCCATCGGAAACTTGCGGATCATCCGCACCTGGGCCGGCCTCAACACCTCGGTGGATGGCATGGGCGTGTTGGGCGCGGTGCCGGCCATTCCGGGGTTGTTTGTCGCCATTCCGGGCGATGCCGGCTATACGCTGGGGCCGCTTTCGGCGCGGCTGGTGGCTGATGTGATGCTGGGCCGCAAACCCGGCGAAGACATATCGCCCTTCCGGCCAGAGCGCTTTGAATGACGGCGAGATTGGACCTTGCGAAGCCCGAGTCACCTGCTCATAGTGAACATATGGGCGCATTGCGAACAACTTGGGGGAGGCCATCTTGGGTGATTTGATGGAACCTGGGCGCCCGCCCCTGGCATCGCCAATCTCGCGGCGGACGGCCCTGGGCGTGCTGGCCGGCGCCGGTGCCGCCGCCGCCTTGAGCGGTTGTGGCGGCAGTGACAGCCGCACCACCTTGCGCTGGTGGTCCCCGCAGGCCGCACCCGATCAGCTGAAAAGCTACAAGGCGCGCATCGCCGCTTTCGAAGCCGCCAATCCCGGCATCAGGGTGGTGTTCGAGCCGACGTCGGATGAAGGCTATCCCGCCCAGTTTGCGTCAGCCTTTGCCGCCAAGCAACTGCCCAACATCGTCACCCATCTGCCGTCGTTTGCAGCGCAGAATTACTACGCCGAAGGGCTGCTGGAGCCGGTTGACGACGTCATCAAGGCCATTGGAGCCACGCAGTTCCTCGATGGCACCAACGACATTTATCGCACCGCCGACAATCAGCATTGCGCGCTCGCCATCGGCAACACCGCGGTGGACATGCTGTGGTACCGCAAGGACCTGTTGCAGGCGGCCGGCATCGCGGCGCCGCCGAAAACGTGGGACGAACTGCGCCGGGCCGCCCAGGCGATGCAGAAGCCGGGCCTTTATGGCGCGGCGCTGCCCTATGGCATGAACGCGATGACCTCGCTGATCTTCATCGGCTTCATCCACCGTGCCGGCGGGCAGGTGTTTGCGCCCGATCTTGCCGTGGCGATTGACAGCCAGCCGACCTATGATGCGCTGGAATTCTACCGTTCGATGCGGGAGTTTTGCCCGGCTGGTGCGTCCAACTTCAGCTGGGGCGAAAGCCTGACGGCGTTCGTGTCTGGCGCGACGGCCACCGGCATCTATGGCGGGCGGGTGCTGGCCAATGTGGCGGCGCAGAATCCGGCCATCGCCGATGCTATCAGCTGCACCGTCTATCCCACCATGTCGGCGGCGATTCCGGCGTGGACGTTCAACGATTTTCCCTGCCTGATGATCCCCAAGGGCGCGCCGCACCTGGCTGAGACCAAGGCCTTTGCCGCCGCGCTGTATCAGCCTGAGTTCTACATCCAGCAGCTGCACGCCGCCCCCGGCCATGTGCTGCCGGTGCTGAAATCGGTGCCGACGGACCCGCGCTATCAGGCCAACACGCTCATCGCCCGCTATCCCGCCGAGATCGATCTGATGACGCGAACGGCCGCAACCGGGCACAATCTGGGCCAGGAAACGTCGGCACACCGGCCCAATCTGAAGGCGAACGAGATCATTGCCAGCAACGCCATTGCCGAACTGGTGCAGCGCGTGGTGTTGAACAATGAGGCGCCCAAGCCGGCCGTGGCCGCCACGGCCAAGCGGCTGGCGGAGCTGATGCGTGCCTGACATCGCGCTGCAACGTTCGGGCCTGTCGCGGGAACGGCGGGACGCCCTGCTCGGCCTGTTGTTGATTGCGCCAACGGTGCTCGTGCTCGGTGCGGTCATCGTCTATCCGCTGCTCTCGGCCATCGCGCTGTCGTTCCAGTCGGTCTACACACCCACGCTGGAAGGCCATTGGGTTGGCCTGGCCAATTATCGCGAGCTGCTGGGCAGCGGCGGTTTCTGGGCTGCGCTGCTGACAACCGCGATCTGGACGGCGGGTACGCTCACCCTGCAGATCCTGATCGGCGTCGCGATGGCGCTGCTGCTGCATCAGAATATCATCTTCCGCTCGCTGGCGCGCAGCCTGGTGCTGTTCCCCTATTTCCTCTCCACCGTAGTGGCCGTGCTGGTGTGGCGCTGGCTGTTCAACGATCTCTACGGCATCGTGAACCATGCCCTGATGACGGCCGGCCTGATCGATGCGCCTGTGAACTGGCTGGGCGCCATGCCCAACGCCATGCTCAGCATCATGGTGGTGGGTGCGTGGAAATTCTTTCCCTTTGTCGTCATCGCCGTGCTGGCGCGCCTGCAAACCATTCCGGAAGCACTGTACGAAGCCGCCCGCATCGATGGCGCCGGGCCGATCAGCCGCTTTTTCGACGTGACCCTGCCGCAGCTGCGCGACGTGCTGACCATCGTGATTCTGCTCAGAACCGTGTGGGATTTCAAGGAATTCGATCTCATCTATCTGATGACCGGCGGTGGGCCGGTGAATGGCACGCGGACCTTGCCGCTGATTGTCTATCAGCAGGCCTTCGGATTGAACCAGATGGGCATGGCGGCGGCCTATGCCGTTTCGATGATGCTGGTGATGCTGGTGTTCATGCTGGCCTATCTGCAGCGCGCCCGGAAGGCGGCGGCATGAAGAAGCGCCCGGCCTGGATTGTCAGCCTTATCACCTGGCCGATCGTGCTGGTGATTGCCTTTCCGCTGCTGTGGATGCTGATCACCTCGGTCAAGCCGGCGGCGGAGCTGTTTTCCACCTCGCCCACGCTGCTGCCCAAGGCCATCACCTTCGAACATTATGCCCGCGTCCTCCAGGACACGCCGTTCCTGCAATATTTCGCCAATTCGATGATCCTGGCGACATCAACG
>NZ_JAUMBI010000129.1:0-18653 GCF_032115815.1 Sandarakinorhabdus sp. | reverse complement strand
CAACCACACCGGCCATCACGTCAGCCAGCTCACGGGCGCCATACTGGCCCTCAGGCAGCATCACCTCGAATGTGTCGCCCTTTTCGGCTTCGGTCGAGTTGGGCAGCACCGAGTTGTGATAGATGCGCGGAATGCGGGAGCACACAGAACGGAACATATCCGAGAAATTGGCTGCGGTACCGCAACTGCCATAGATGACGAGATAGCGGGCTTCCCGGGCGGTTTCGGCAAACACATGGGCCAAGCTGGTCTTGCCGATTCCGCGTTCGCCATAGATCACCACGTGGACTCGTTGTTCCTCGACAGCATTGATCAGGGCGGACATTGCTTCGCGGCGGCCGGCAAAGGATTCGCGGGCGATCACCGGCTGCGACGCGCCGAGCGCATCACGCAGGGCAAGACGACGGCGGGCTGACTCATTGGCCAGATCGGTCTCGACGTCGTCAGATGCGCTGGCCATGAAACGCGGCAGCATCGGACCCGGCTCGGCCGCAGCGCGTCGCCACACTTCGCCGCTGGCGCCCGGGGTGCTGTCGGTTACAATTGTTGCCGGCGCGGCCTGACTGTCCGGCAGGGCAACTGACAGTTCGGAATCGGCTTGATCACCGCCAATCAGATCGGCTGTTTCATCACGAAGCTTGCGTTTCCAAATCATACACACCCCGAAAAATCATGGCCGGAACCGGCTTGCGGCAGCAGCGCCCGCCAGAACCGTGCCGCCCGAACCGCGCTGGCTGCAGGCTGTTCCCTGCACCGCCATAACGGCAGCGACGCGGCATCGCTTGCTGCCGATGTGCCACGAAGCGGCCCCT
This sequence comes from Sandarakinorhabdus sp., assembly GCF_032115815.1. Lineage (GTDB taxonomy): Bacteria > Pseudomonadota > Alphaproteobacteria > Sphingomonadales > Sphingomonadaceae > Sandarakinorhabdus. The sequence goes on along the minus strand of NZ_JAUMBI010000129.1, from coordinate 17,841 downwards.
GAAGCGAGGGGGAATTGTGGCCCGAACGGGACAATCCGCCCGAAAACTGCTGCGAAATCGGGTGAGAAGGTTGCCGCAAGTAGCGGACGCGTGTAGCAAACCGGCTGTTAGGGTTTCTGGTGTACTGTCGTAACAGGGTTGTATTGATTTTGCGGCAAGCTGCCGTGGCGGGGGATTTGATCACGATGAATGGTGCAGGTTGGAACGGGACTGACGACCAGATGCGGCAGCGGCCCTTGTTGCCTACGCTGGCATTGCTGGCGTTGATCACGTCACTGGCGGCACCGGCAACCGCCCAGATCAATCCAAATGCCCAGACCGGCAATGCGGGTGGTGACAATGATGATGATCCGCTGCGTGCGCCATCGGCGGTGCCGGGCCTGAATGGTTACAGCCGCGGCCTGCAGTTGGGGGCGTCGATTTCCACCCGTTATGAAGACAATCTCCTGCGCCAGGCGGTGAAGGACGACGGGGTTCGGGTTCGCCCGTTGGTGACGGGCGGTTACGGGTTGGGCCTTGGGCGAGGCGGCCTGTTCGTGCAGGGCAATTACGGTCGTGACATCATTTACGGCAACACCCGGGTGGCCGCATCGGAACGTCTGATGGTGGGTGGCGGCCTTGATTTCAACTTGTCCCGCTGCACGGGAGAGGTGGGCGGTTCGTGGCGGCGTGGCCTCAGCTTTCTGAGCGACGTATCCCAGTTCGGCGGTTTCAGCGTGGAATCGGCAACCGCAGGCTTTGCCGCGCAATGCCGGCTGGGCGGGGCGCTGAGCGTCAATGGTTCGGTGCTGCGTTCGGATTCGACGGTGAGCCAGAATATTGCGGGCCCAACGACATCAGCCTTCAATCAGCAGCGCTGGAGCTACTCGGCCGGCATCGGGTTCGGCAATCCCACGCTGGGTCAGTTCAACCTGGGCGGTTCGATTTCGGATTCGACCATGCCGGGACGTCAGGTGCTGACGCCTGAAGGCTTTATGGAAGACGGTCTCGACCAGCGCAGCGTGCGGCTGGGTTATTCGCGGCGGTTCGGTTCCAAGATCAATGTGTCCGCCGGCGTATCCTATCTTGATACCCAGCCCAGCACGACGGTGAATGTCATCTTCGTTGATGGCGTGCCGCAGCTTGTTGATCGTCCCGGCTTCAAGGGGGCCGGCTATGATGCCGCCATTGATGTCGCTTTTTCGCCGCGCCTGAACCTGGGGTTCACCGCCGGGCGCAACACCAGTGCCAATGGTGTTGTTGGCGCGCAGTTCGTGATCTCGACGTTCTGGGCGGCTCAGATCGATTACCGGCTGGGTTCGCGCTACACATTGTCTACCGGGGTGAACCTGCGCAACAGCCAGTTCCGCGGCGCTTTCGTGTCACAGCTGGATCAGTTCCGGCGTCAATCGGATGATTTCACCCGTATCTTCGCCCAGTTTGGTGGGCGGCTCGGGCAACGCTTACGCTTTTCCGTCGATGTCGCTCACAACCGGCGCCGGGCGAATCCGGCTGTGCTGAATTTCAATTCGACAGGCGTTGGCCTGTCCCTTGGCTATCAGTTGGGAAGAAATTGAAGATGATGACACGTCTGATACAGGCAGCCCAGATCTCGGTGCTGTTGTCCGGCGCCGCCGTAGCGCAAACCATTGATTACAAGGGCTATGTGCTTGGCCCCGACGACAGTGTGCAAGTGATCGTCTATGGCCAGAGCGAGTTCAACGTTACCACGCGCGTCAAGGCCGATGGCACGATCGTGATGCCGCTGATCGGCATCGTTAAGGCCAGCGGCGAGACCAATATCACGCTGGCCAAAACAATCACCGACAAGTTGGTGGCCGGCGGTTATCTGAAGGAGCCGCTCGTCAACATTGAAGTGGGCAGCTACATCTCGCGTTCGGTGAATATTGCCGGTGCAGTGACAGCGCCCGGGATCGTCCCGTTGGATCGCCCCTATCACGCACTGGAAGCGCTGCTGAAGGCCGGTTGGGTGCGTAACGATGGCGCCACCTTTGTCTATCTGCGCCGTCAAGGTCAGCCGGAGCGAAAGCTTGATGTGGAACAACTGGTCCGCGGTGAAGCCAATTCCGATCCGCTGCTCGTGCCGGGTGACACGTTGTTCGTGCCGCCGGCGGAAACCTTTTTCATCTATGGGCAGATCAATGCGCCGGGCATGAAGGGCATCCTGCCGGGCATGACCATCCGCCAGGCGATCGCGCTTTCGGGCGGCGTCTCGCCTTCGGGCAAGGCCGATAAGGTTGGCCTGGTGCGCGCCAATGGCAAGGAAATCGATGCCGATCCGTCCATGAAGGTACAGAACGGCGATGTGATCATCATCAAGGAGCGCCTCTTCTGATCAGGGCATGATCGGATCGGGAGTTCCTTGCGGTGGGTAATGGGAAAGGGGCCAGGCAAACTGGCATGAAACGATGAGCATCATTCAGCTTCTGCGTATTCTGGTGGCCCGGCGATGGATCGTCTTCGGCTGCATGATCCTGTCCCTGATCGTGGCTGGAGCGGTGGGCAAGATCCTGCCGGCCCGCTACCCGGCCACGGCCCGCGTGCTGATGGACAATTTCAAGCCCGATCCGGTGACAGGCACCATGATGAATGCGCTCGGTCTGCGCAGCTTCACGCGCACGCAGATGGAACTGATCAAGGATTACCGTATTGCAGGGGAAGCAGTGGACAAGCTGGGTCTGACCAGCAACGCTGATCTGTTGGCGCAGTGGCAATCGGCCACCGGGGGCAATGGCGATTTCCGCCGCTGGGTTGCCGATCGGATCATCGCCAGCACCCGAGTCGACCTTATCGAGAATTCGAACATCCTTGCCATCAATTATGAGGCCAGCAATCCCGAAGTGGCGCGGCGCACAGCCAATGCCTTGCGAGAGGCCTATATCGAAAACAGCCTTAAATTCCGGACCGATAGTGCTGGCCGGACGGCCGAATGGTATCGCGAACAGGCCAATCGCGCCCTTAAGGCGCTCGAAGCCGCCGAATCTGCCAAGACGAAGTTCGAGCAGGAAAACGGCATCGTGATGACTTCTGGCGGCGAAGCCGAAACTGTGAAGCTGGCCAGCCTGCAAGCCGCGCTCACCGCGGCGCGCAGCAACGAAAGCATGCAGCAGTTCGAAGCCGTCAAGCAGTCCACCACCTCGAGCGTGGTCGATACGCTCAAGGTGCAGCTGGCGACGCTGAACGATCAGATCGAAATGGCGTCGGAACGGTTGGGCGTGCAACATCCGACGTATATCGCCATGCTGTCGCGCCGGCAGCAGTTGGAACGCCAGCTGGGCCGCGAACAGGCTTCCGCCCGCCAGGCCGGCGCCGCCCAGCTTGGTGCATCGCGCAGCAGTGTTGCCCAGATCGAGGCTGCCTATGAAGCGCAGCGCGCCAAGGTCTTCTCGATGAAGGAGAAGCTGGACCAATTGAACCAGCTGGTCAGCGAAGCTGTCCTGCGGCGCGGCCAGTACGAGCAGGCTGCAAAGCGCACTGCCGATTTGCAGCTCGAATCGAATGTTGCCGATGCTGGCCTGGTTGTGCTGGGCGATGCCACGGTTTCGGCCGATCCGTCCTTCCCGAACTGGCCGCTGATCATTGGTCTGGCGATCGGTGCCGGGCTCTCGTTGGGCATAGTCCTGGGTCTGTTCGTCGAATTGGTGAACCGCCGGGTCCGCGGCGCCGAAGACCTTGGCTATGCTGCCCGGGTACCTGTGTTTGCCGTCATCGCCGAACGCCGCAAGCCGGAATGGCACCAGATCATCAAGCGCATCCTGGCGCGTGGCAATTCCACCGCGTCGGGCATGCAGCCAGCCGAATGAGTAGCGACATCATGGACAATATCGAAACCGACATCGGCACCAGCGAGGCTGAAACCGACGGCGCCGCCGCCAGCCAAGTGACTGGCAGCACCGATGGCAACGAACGCTATGATGCACCGATCCGTGATGTGCTCACCCGCTTGGGCTATCTGTCACAGGATCAGGTGGCCAAGGTGCAGGCGCATGCCGCCGAGCGTGGCTTGGATTTCGATCAGGCGGCGCTGGAGCTGGGCTTCATCACCACCGACGATCTGGATCGCGCCCGCGAACAGCTGATCAACAGCCTGGCGCTGCAGAATATTGCCCGCCGTCCGGTTTCGGACGAGCTGGTGGTGCTGTCTGATCCCGGTTCGGTGCGAGCGGAATCAATCCGCATGCTCCGTACGTCGGTGATCGCCCAGCATATTAAGAACGGCCGACGCGGCCTTGCCGTGGTAGCCACGGCTGATGGTCATGGTTGTTCGTGGGTCGCGGCCAATCTGGCGGTGGCGTTGAGCCAGGTGGGTTTCAAGATCCTGCTGGTCGATGCCAACATGCGCTCTCCACGCCAGGATCAGATCTTCGGCCTGGATCCCAATGCGCCGGGCCTGTCCAGCTTTCTGTCGTTGCAGGTTGCCCGTCCTGAACGTGTGGTCAATGCCAATGTGCTGCCCGGCCTGGCATTGATTACTGCGGGCCCGCCGACCAGCCGGCCGCAGGAACTGCTATCGGGCAACCGTTTCCGCGACGGTGTCAACACGCTGCTGCGCGAGTATGATCTCGTGATCTTCGATACGCCGGCGGCCAACACCAGCGCCGATGCGCTGAACGTGGGGGCCGGTGCTGCCTATGCCCTGGTTGTGGGCCGCGCCAATCACAGCTTCTACAAGGACATCAACACCCTGACCGAGCAGCTGGCTGCTGCCCGCTGCGCGGTCGTCGGCGCGGTGCTGAACGAATTCTGATGCCGGACCCGGGGGGCATTGCACCGCCAGCGCCGCCGCCGGCCACCGATTGGCGGCGGCTGGTCGTGGCGCATTGGCCAATGGGGCTTGGCCGCAATGGCGCTGCCGACGCTGCTCGCGCTGGCGCAGGGGCCTTGGCAGGAAGAGTCGGGCGTGCACGGCATCATCGTGCTGGTTACCGGCCTGTGGCTGGTGTGGCGTCGGCAGGACGAGATCCTGGCGACCCGTCAGGAAGGCAATCCCCTGCTTACGGCAGCTGCTTTTGCTGTCGCCATTCCGCTCTATGTGGCTGGCCGCGCATTTGAATTCATAAGTGTCGAAGCCGCCGCGCTGCTGCTGGCCATTGTGGCGGTTGCCCATCAATATTGGGGGCTCAAGGTCACCGCCATGCTGTGGTTCCCGATCGTCTATCTCGGGTTTGTGGTGCCCATCCCGGGTTGGTTCCTCGATACCATCACCCTGCCGCTCAAGGAGTTCGTGTCCGAATTGGTCACTGGCGGGCTGGCAGCGGTGGGCTATCCGGTCGGCCGCATGGGTGTCACGCTCTACATCGGCTCCTACCAGTTGCTGGTGGAAGATGCCTGTTCCGGCCTGAATTCGCTGATCAGCCTTACGGCCATTGGTCTGTTTTATGTCTATCTGATCCGGGGTTCCAACCCGCTCTATTCGCTGCTGCTGCTGGCGATGGTGATCCCGATCGCGATTGCAGCCAACATTGTGCGGGTCGCGGCGCTGGTTCTGATCACCTATCACCTGGGCAATGCCATGGCACAGGGTTATCTGCACAATTTTGCAGGCATGGTCACCTTCGTGTCGGCGTTGCTGTTCATCTTCGCGCTAGACTGGGCGCTCACGCCGATCCGCCGCAGCCTCGAAAGCAAGGCCGCATGAGCGGGATCAATCGTCGTGATGTGATGTTGGGTGGCGCGTTGTTGTCCGGGGCTGTCGGTGCGGCCGCGCTGGTGCCGCGTGGCCGGCTTGTGCTGATGCCCAAGGGGCATGAGCTGGAAGCCATCGTACCGAAAAAGCTGGGCGGCTGGACCTATGTACCCACCCCTGGCATCGTCATGCCACGCACCGAAGGTACACTTTCGGCCAAGCTGTATGGCGATGTTCTCAGCCGGGTCTATGTGTCTGAAACCCGGCTGCCTGTGATCCTGGTAATGGCCTATGGCCCGGTGCAGAACGATCTGCTGCAACTGCATCGGCCTGAGGTTTGCTATACGGCTGTTGGTTTCCAGGTGTCGGGCACCACTCCGGCTCGGTTGCCGCTGGCCGCAGGGGTAGAACTGCCGATCCGCGAGTTGGTGGCGGAATCGGATCGCCGGATCGAAACTATCACCTATTGGACGCGCGTGGGGGATGACCTTCCGACCAACGGTACGGAACAGCGCGTTGCCAAGCTCAAGCAACAATGGGCCGGCTATGTGGCCGATGGTATTTTGGTGCGGATGAGCTGCGCTGTGCCGCCCGAACCCGGTGTGCGGGAACAACTGGCGGAATTCGCGCGCGAGCTGTTGAAGGCGGTGCCGTCGGGGGATTTGCCGGCGCTGGTGGGGCGGCCGCTTGCGGCCCGGCTGGCATGAAGGCGGAATCAGCCCTGATTGAAGGGCTGCAAGACGCGCCAGATAAAACCAATGGTTGCAATGAACAGCGCCACGGCGCCAGCATGCATCAGCATTTCGCCCGACTTCATCGCTTCATTGCCGATGTAATTGGTCACGGCACACCCGACGGCAGCAACAAGATATTGCCACAGATGGTCACGAGGTTCGCCCTGACTGCGCTGAAGGAACAGCACGATCAGGCCGGCAAACGTCATTACCGTCAACCAATCGTATGGCGTTTCCATCCAACCAACTCCCTAACTGCTGCCTTTATAGCAATTAAGCTGCGGCTGGCCAGACTATTTGCAGTCCATGCTGGTTTTTGCGCGCCGCTGCGATTGGACGCTGTGTCGTGAACAGCCACCACCCAATCGCGCCGACTACTGCTGCCCCGGCCACTGCTTCCAGCCCCGGCGGGCCCGGCATGCCTTTGGGCTTTGCCATCCTGATCGTGCGTTTGCTGGAATTCCTGGCGGTGGGTCTTGCCGGCCTGTGGCTTGTGGATGCCAGCCCGACCGATCTGGGCAGCAATCTCGAGATCTACACGCGGGTGACACTGATCGCCAGTCTGGCCTTTGCCGTGTTGGCCGAAAGCCTTGGCAGCTATGATATCGAAGCGCAGTTCAGCCTGCGATTGGGCTGGCGGCGGGTGCTGCTTGCGTGGGCGATGGCTGCGCTGTTCCTGATCACCATCGGCTTTCTGCTGAAATCCTCCGAACAAGTGTCGAGGGCCTGGGCGATCAGCTGGTTCGTGGCGGGCGGCACGGCCTTGCTTCTTACACGTATAGTCACCACCATGTGGGTGCGCCGCCTCAAGAAGCGGGGTACCTTCAACGAACGCGTGGCAATCTTTGGCGCCGGCCCGCAAGGGGTGCGCTTTGCCGAATATGTGCAGGCGCATGATCGCCTAACAATCACGCTGGTTGGCATCTTCGATGATCGCCGACCCGATCGCTTGCCAACCGAAGCCGCTGGCGTGCCTGTGCTAGGCAATCTCACCACGTTGATTGGCATGATCCGCGAAGGCCTGATCGATCAGGTGGTGGTCGCATTGCCGTGGGCCGCCGAGCGCCGCCTGCAGGATGTAATGGCGCGCTTGGTGCTTACCCCGGTCAAGGTGCGGCTGGCGCCTGATCTGGTCAGCTTCACCTTCGCGCGCCGCCCCGTGGTGATCCTGGGTGACGTGCCGGTGATGACCCTGTTCGACCGGCCGATTTCCGGCCTGTCAGCCATCGTAAAGGCCATTGAAGACAAGCTGTTGACGACAATGATCCTGCTTGTCGTCTCCCCGATCATGGCACTGGCAGCTTTGGCCATCCGGCTGGATTCGCCCGGACCGATCCTGTTCCGCCAGCCACGGGAAGGCTTCAACAATCGCAGCTTCCACTGCTTCAAGTTCCGCACGATGTATCACGAGCGGTTGGAGTACAAGAACATCACCCAAGCCAGCCGCGATGATCCGCGCATCACCCGGGTTGGACGTTTCCTCCGCCGTACCAGTATCGATGAGTTACCCCAGCTTTTCAACGTGTTGTCCGGCGATATGTCGCTTGTTGGCCCGCGCCCGCACGCCGCCTCTACCCGCGCCGGTGGCCGGTTGTTTTCCGATGTCGTGCAAAGCTATGCCGCCCGCCACAAGGTGAAGCCCGGTATCACCGGCTGGGCGCAGGTGTGCGGTTGGCGCGGCGAAACCGATACCGAAGAGAAGCTCATCAAGCGCTTTGAACACGACCTTTATTACATCGAGAACTGGTCGATCTGGCTCGATCTCTACATCTTGGTGCGCACCGTTGGTGCGGTGCTGCTCCCCAAAAACGCGTTCTGAGTGGGCGAAATTCACCACTCATCGCCGACACTGCACATCCTGCCGCTGACCTGTCGATAGGGGGAATGGCAGAATGTCGCATGTGTTCGATTATTACCGTTGCTATCTAGGCGCAGACATAATCTTGCTCTAACGGCTGCCTTACCAAAGTTTCCTGTCTGTTGGCGCTCACGTCGTGCCCGCAGCATCAGTTGGGCAGAACGAGTATGAATGATCCCGTCGCCGCCACGCGCGCACTGATTCCGACCCCCGGCGTCAATCCGGTGCGCACCCGCGCCGATTGGGATGCGATGCGTGCTGCCGTGCTGGCTGATCCTGGTGCCTTTCATGGCGATATCGCCGCCCGTAATCTGCATTGGCTGGTTGATGTCGTCGGCCGCCCGGCTTGGCTGAGCCGCGGGGCTGACGGCCATTGGACGGGCTGGGATGCTGAAACCGCAGCGCCGGTGAGCGCCGATCTGGGCGAAGATTTCGCGCCCTGGACCCGCGCCTTCAATGCCGATGATGCGCCCAACTTCCGCTGGTTTGAAGGTGGCCGCACCAATGCCGCTTTCAACGAGCTCGATCGCCACGTGCTCTCCGGCCATGGCGCCGAAGCCGCCTTCATATTCGAGGGCGACCGCTGGGATCTCGCCGCCAACAACGGCCGCGGCGCTCCGGTCGATTGCGTCACCGTTTCGCGCCGCCAGTTGCTGCTCGAAGCCGCCAAATGCGCCGTCGCTCTGCAGAAGCTCGGCCTCAAGGCCGGCGATCGCATCGCGCTCAACATGCCCAACGTGCCGGCCCAACTATATTGGACTGAAGCGGCCAAGCGCATTGGCGTGATCTACACGCCGGTGTTCGGTGGTTTTTCGGACAAGACATTGTCTGACCGCATCCATGATGCCGGCGCCCGCATCGTCATCACCGCTGACGGCGGCTACCGCAACGCCCAGATCGTGCCGTTCAAGACCGCCTATACCGATCCGGCGCTGGACAATTATGTGCCGGTCAATGTCGCGCTGCGGATGCTTGAGGAACGCTTGCGCGGGGCCGATCTTGGCCTGTCCGACCCGACCCGCACTGCCATGGCCAGCATCGTCACGGCAGCGCTGAAGGGCGAAGTCACCGTTGAACGCGGTGACGTCATGCGCGGCCTGGGCCGGGCGCTGGCCGAACTGGGCAAGGAAGGCCTGGTTGATGCCGCGCAGTCTGCCCGCATCCGCATCGCCATCGCGGAAACGCTGGTCAGCACCCCGCCGCGTGTTGATGCGGTGATTGTGGCCAACCATGCCCATGTGCCCGACATCGTCTGGCGCGACCGCGACGTTTGGGGCCACGATCTCACCAACACTGCGCTGGCCGACATCCTTGCTGCCGCTGGCCTGCCTGACGAAGCCGCTCTGCACGCGCTCGACGATCAGGCGTTTGTCGCCGCGCTGTGGAAGGCGTCGAAGCCGCTGCCGGTTGATGCCGAATATCCGCTGTTCTTCATCTACACCTCGGGTTCCACCGGCAAGCCCAAGGGTGTCGTCCATGTCCACGGTGGCTATGCCAGCGGCATCATGGAGACCATGAAAGTGGCCTTCGACGCCCGCCCCGGTGACACCATCTTCGTCGTCGCCGATCCGGGCTGGATCACCGGCCAGAGCTACATGATCGCCGCCGCGCTGCTGTCCCGCGTCACCACCGTTCTGGCCGAAGGTTCACCGGTGTTTCCGCATGCGGGCCGGTTCGCGGCGATGATCGAGAACCACAATGTCACCATCTTCAAGGCCGGTGTCACCTTCCTGAAGGCGGTGATGACCGATCCGCAGAATCTTAAGGACATCCAAGCCTACGACCTGTCGGGTCTGCGTGTCGCGACCTTCTGCGCCGAGCCCTGCTCGCCGCCGGTGCAGGCCTTCGGCATGGAGAATATCACGCCGCAGTACATCAACAGCTATTGGGCGACCGAGCATGGCGGCATCGCCTGGACGCATTTCTATGGCAACGGCGATTTCCCGCTGGCGGCCGATGCGCGCACCTTCCCGCTGCCGTGGATCGTCGGCGATGTGTGGGTGGAAGACGAAACCGGCGACAAGCAGGCCCGTGTGCTGCTGACCCGTGACGGCAGTGATGGCGTCACCTGGCGCAAGGCCGGCCGCGGCGAAAAGGGCGAAATCATCATCGCCGCGCCCTATCCCTATCTCGCCCGCACCGTCTGGGGCGACAGCGAGAATTTCCGCGTTGAGAATGGCGCCGTCGCCCCCGGCTGGGCGGGCGATGCCGGCCGCTGGCGCGATGGTTACTGGAGCCGCTGGCAGGGCGTGTGGGCCTATACCCAGGGCGATTTCGCCGTGCAGGGCGATGACGACGGCTTCTCGCTGCATGGCCGTTCGGATGACGTGATCAACGTGTCCGGTCACCGCATGGGCACTGAGGAAATCGAAGGTGCCATCCTGCGTGACAAGGCGCTGAACCCGGAAAGCCCGGTTGGCAACGTGCTCGTGGTCGGCGCGCCGCACCGTGAGAAGGGGCTGACTCCGCTGGCCTTCATCACGCCCGCGCCGGGCCAGATCATCACCCGTGATGACGAACGCCGGCTTTCCGATCTTGTTCGCACCGAAAAGGGCGCGGTGGCGGTGCCGGGCGATTTCCTGGTGGTGAGCCAGTTCCCGGAAACCCGCAGTGGCAAGTACATGCGCCGCATGGTGCGCGCGCTGGTGGAAGGCACGCCGATTGGCGACGTCACCACGCTGAAGAACCCGGAGAGCCTGGACGAGCTCAAGCGCGTCATCAGCGCGTGGGAGCGCAAGCAGCGCCTGTCCGAAGATCAGGATATCTTCGATCGCTATCGCTATTTCCGCATCCAGTACAACACGGTCGCGCCCGGCAAGAAGGTGGCCACGGTTTTCATCACCAATCCGCCGGTGAACGCGCTAAACGAACGCGCCATCGATGAACTGGTGATCGTGGTCGAGCATCTGTCGCGCCGCGATGATGTGGCGGCCGTCGTGTTCACCGGTGACGGCACGGCCAGCTTCGTGGCCGGCGCCGACATCCGCCAGTTCCTGGAAGAAATCCACACGGTTGAGGAAGCCCGCGTGCTGCCGGCCAACGCCCAATTGGCGTTCGGCAAGATCGAACAGATGGGCAAGCCCTGCGTCGCGGCCATCCAGGGCGTGGCGCTGGGTGGCGGTATGGAATTCGCGCTGGCCTGCCATTATCGCGTCGCCGAAAGCCACGCCCGTTTCGGCCAACCGGAAATCCGCCTGCGCCTGCTGCCGGGCTATGGCGGCACGCAGCGGCTGCCGCGTCTGCTCACCGATCGGCGTGGGCCGGAAGGGATGCTGGACGCGCTCGATCTGATCCTCGGTGGACGCAGCGTCGAAGCGGCGGATGCGCTGGACATGGGCGCCATCGATGCCATCGCCGATGGTGCCAATGATGCGCTCAGCCTCGCTCATGCCGCCGTGCGGGAGTTCGTACGCCTTGGAGATATCAGCCACCTGGGCCGCGCCTGGGCGGAACGTCGCAAGGCTGCCAAGAGCGCCTGGCAACATGAAGGCCATGTTGATCTGGATCACGCACTGGCCGATCCGTTCGTGCAGCGCATCCTGAAGCAGCTTGATTGGGCCGGCCGCGGCAAGGCCGGGGAGCGCGCCATCGATGCGATCCGCACCGGCTGGACCCAAGGCATGGCCGCCGGCCTCGCCCGCGAAGCCGAATTGTTCAGCGAAGCCGTGGTCGATCCCGATGGCGGCAAGACTGGCATCCGCTTGTTCATGGACAAGAAGGCGCCACCGTTGCCCGTGCGCCGCGACGGCGTGCATATCGAAGCCGAGTTCGATGCCAAGGCCGAGCGGCTGGAAGCGGCCGGTGAACTGCTGCCCATCGGTGCGCCCTTCTTCCCCGGCATCACCCCGATCCCGCACCATCAATATGGCTTCGGCATCGCCCGCAGCCCCGATACCGGCGCGCCGCAGTTCGGTCCGCCGGAAACCCACGAAAAGCAGCTGATCGTGCCGACGCCGCAGCCGGAGCCGAACGAGGCGCTGGTCTATCTGCTCAGTTCGGAAGTGAACTTCAACGATATCTGGGCCTTGACCGGCATTCCCGTTTCCCCGTTCGACAATCATGAGGAAGATGTGCAGCTCACCGGTTCCGGCGGTCTGGCGCTGGTCGCGGCGCTGGGCAGTGAAGTGCGCGGGCAGGGCCGGCTGAAGGTGGGCGACATGGTGGCGGTCTATTCCGGCACCTCCGATCTGCTCTCCCCGCAGGCCGGGCGTGACCCGATGTATGCCGATTTTTCGATCCAGGGTTATGAAACGAAATCGGGCAGCCACGCCCAGTTCCTCACCGTGCAGGCGCCGCAGTTGCACCCGGTGCCCGGCGATCTGACGCTGGAACAGGCCGGCAGCTACATCCTCAACCTCGGCACCATCTGGCGCTGCCTTTACACCACGCTGGAAATCATCGGCGGCAAGACCATCTTCATTGAAGGGTCGGCCACCGGCACCGGGCTTGATGCGCTGAAATCGGCCAAGGCCAGTGGTTTGCAGGTGACGGGCCTGGTTTCCAGCCCGGCCCGCGCCGAGTTCGTGAAATCCAAGGGCGCGGTGGGCGCGCTTGATCGTACCGATCCGCGCTTCAAGTCGCTGTTCACCTCCGTGCCCGATGGCACCAAGGCCGATTGGGCGGTGTGGGAACAGGCTGGCGAGGCGCTGGTGGCGGAACACAAGGCGCTGAACGGCGGCAAGCTGGCGGATTATGCCGTGTCCCATGCCGGTGAAACCGCCTTCCCGCGCAGCTTCCAGTTGCTGGGCGATGGCGGCGTGCTCGCCTTCTATGGCGCGTCGTCGGGCTATCACCTCAGCTTCATGGGCAAGAAGGGCGGTTCCGATCCGGTCTCCATGCTGGCCCGCGCTGGTGCGCGTGGCGGTGAGGCGGTGCTGATCTTCTATGGCCCCGGCACCACGCAATTGGCGGACGAGACCGGCCTGGAGATGATCGAGGCGGCGCGCGGGCTGGGTTGCCGCATCGTCGTCGTCACCAACACCGATGGCCAGCGCGAGTTCATCCTGTCGCTCGGTTTCGAGGATGCGGTGGCCGGCGTTGTGTCGCTGGAAGGCATCAAGCGCCGGGAGGGCGCCAATTTTGATTGGCCCGACACCATGCCGCGCCTGCCGGTGGCCCGCGAGGATATCGAGAATTTCCGCGAGGCCGTGCGCCAGTTCCAGGACAAGACGCTGAAGCCCTTCGGCAACGCCGTTGGCAAGCTGCTGCGATCGCCGGACAATCCGCGCGGCAACCCCGATATCGTGCTGGAACGCGCTGGGCAGGATACCTTGGGCGTGACCACGGCGTTGGTGAAGCCGTTCACCGGCCGCGTGGTCTATTGCGAGGACATGGCCGGGCAGCGGTATAATTTCTATGCGCCGCAGGTGTGGACGCGCCAACGCCGTATCGTGATGCCGATGGCGGAAATCCGCGGCACGCACCTGTGCAACGCCTACGAAGTTACCCGCATGAACGACATGATCGCGGCGAGCATCCTGGACGTGACCGAACCGACGGTGGTGCCCTGGGAAGGCCTGCCGGAAGCGCACCAGAGCATGTGGGACAACCGCCACACGGGCGCGACCTATATCGTCAACCACGCGCTGCCTGCGATGGGCCTGCGCGGCAAGGATGAACTCTACGAAGCCTGGGCGTCGTTGAGCACGGACAAAGGGCAGGGGGAATGAACGCGATGGCCAAGACCAAGAGCAGCGCGACCGGCCGCCTTGCCGGCAAGGTGGCGCTGATCACCGGGGCCGCTGGCAATCTGGGCGGGAGCATCGTGCGCCGCTACCTGGCTGAAGGTGCCACCGTGGTGATGAGCGGCCGCGATGCCGCTCGCACGCAAGCCGCGTTGGATGCCGCTGTTGCCGATGTGGGCGGCACCGCTAGCATCGTGACCATGGATGGCGCCAACATCGAATCCGTGCGCGCCGGCATCGCCGAAGTGGTCGGCCGCCATGCCCGCATCGATATCCTGGTCAACAATGCCGGCTCAGCCGGGCCGAAGCAGGTGCTCGGCGATCTGCCGCTGCTGCCGGAAGAGCTGGAAGGCACGCCCGACAGCGAGACGGTGGGCGATGCTGCCCGCAACATCATGGTGGTGGCTTGGAATCTGGTGCGCGCCGCCGCTTCGGCGATGGGCGAGGGTGGAAGTATCATCAATGTTTCCACCATCTTCAGCCGCACCGATTATTTCGGCCGTGCCGCCTACACGGTGCCCAAGGCTGCGCTGAACATCCTTTCGAAGGGCATTGCGCGCGAGCTTGGCACGCGCGGCATCCGGGTGAACCAGCTGTATCCCGGCCCGATTGCTTCCGAACGCATCCGCACCGTGTTTGCGGCGATGGACAGGTTGAAGGGCGATGACGCCGGCAGCACCGCCAATCACTTCTTCAACCTCATGGCGCTGGAACGCAGCGTCGATGGCGAGGCGAAGGCCAAGACCTTCCCCACGCCGGCCGATATCGCCAACACCTGCGTATTCCTTGGGTCCGATGAGAGCGCGGCCTTTGCCGCCCATGATTTCGAAGTCACCCACGGCATGGCCGTGCCGCTGGAATCAAAGAGCGAATTCCTGCACCGGCCCGATCTGCGCGCCATCGATGGTGATGGCCACGGCATCCTGATCAGCGCCGGCAACCAGCTGGACGACGCGCTGGCCATGGCCGGGCTGTTCGCAGCGCAAGGCTCAAAGGTGCTGCTCGGCTTCCATGCCCAAGCGGCGCTGGATGATGCCGCCGATCGGCTGCCTGCCGGTGTGAAGTCCGTGCGCTTCCCGCGCCACGATCACATGGCGATGGATGCCGAACTGGCGCGCTTCACCGCGCACGTGGCGGCCATCGATGGCGCCATCATCCTGCCAACGCGCGGCCCCGGCTATTTCACCGGTGCGCTGAACGAAGCCAGCGATGCGGCCGTCGAGCGCTTTGTTGATGATGAGTTGGAAGGTGCCATCGCGGTGGCGCGCACGCTCGATCGTTATTGGCAGCAGGGCCAAGATCTGCCCGGTGATCCGCGCGTGCTGTTCATCACCAACCCGGATGATGGCGCCGGCAACGGTTGGGCTGATGTGGGCCGAGCCGCCATCGAGGAATTGCTCCGCGTATGGCGCGATGAGGCCCGGGTTGCCGCCGCGCAGGGCAAGACGCCCCGTCCGGTGTGGGGCAACCAGATCGTGCGCTTTGGCAACAATGAGCCTGAGAACCGCGACTTTGCCGCCGGCCATGCCGCCCGCCTGCTGCTGGGCGGCCGCCAGATCGAGCCGATCAACCTGTATATCCCCGCCAGCATCACCAAGGCCACCGGCGCCCGCCGTGCGCTGGCCGGCACGGCGGAAAACATCACCGGGCTGCACCTGGGCAAGGTCGCGCTGATCACCGGTGGTTCGGCTGGCATCGGCGGCGCGCTGGCGCGCCTCCTGGCGCTGGCCGGCGCCAAGGTGATGATGGTTGCCCGCCGCGAATCCGAACTGGATGCGGCGCGCGAACGCATCGTCGGCGAACTGCAGGATATTGGTTTTGCCGGCGTCGAACGCCGGGTGCGCACGCTGGCCGGCATCGACGTGGCTGACATGAAATCGCTGAAGCATGCCGTTGACGAAACGGTGCGCGCCTTTGGCCGCATCGATTATCTGATCAACAATGCCGGTGTTTCGGGCGCGGAGGAGATGGCGGTGGACATGGGGGTGGAGAATTTCCGCCATACCCAGTTTGCCAATCTGATCTCCAACTATGCGCTGATGCATATGGTTGTGCCGATGATGCGCAAGCAGGGCTCGGGCTATGTCCTCAATGTTTCGAGCTACTTCGGCGGTGAGAAATATCTGGCAGTGTCCTATCCCAACCGCACCGATTATGCCGTGTCGAAATCCGGCCAGCGCGCCATGGTCGAATCCATGGCCCGTCATCTCGGCCCGGAAATCCAGATCAATGCCATTGCGCCCGGCCCGGTGGATGGCGATCGCCTTGCCGGCCTGGGCGGCAAGCCCGGCCTGTTCGAACGGCGCGGCCGACTGATCTTGGAGAACAAGCGGCTGAATTCCGTTCATTCCGCCGTGATCAAATCGGTGCGTGCGGGCGGTTCGGTGGCGCAGATCCTGTCCCGCCTGTCGCGCAACGATTCGGTGCAGCTGAGCCACGACAAGTCCAACCCGCAACCGCTCCGCGATCTGGCGCTGGCCTGCGCGCGCGAAGGCGATGAAAGCTGCTGCTGGGATCGGTACATTCTCACGCCGGTGCTGGCGGCGAAGCTGCTGAAGCGGCTTCGGCTGGGCGGCTGGCTGATTGGCACAGATTGGCAAGGCCGCGATGAGAATGATTGGCTGCTGCGCCTGCCGCCGGACGACATGCCGTGGCTGCCCGTCGCCCAGATCGGCCGCGAAGCCGCCAAGGTGCGTGGCGGCGTGCTGTCCCAGCTTCACCTCGGCAAGATGCCGACGGAAACCGAAGTGGCGCAGGCGACGGTGTTCTTCCTCGCCGATCGCGCGGTTTCGGGTGAAACCTTCATGCCGTCGGGCGGCCTCAACGTGGAACGCTCCCACACCGAACGCGAATTGTTCGGCAGCCCCAAGGCCGAACGCCTGGCGCAGATGGGCGGCAAGACCGTGTGGCTGGTGGGTGAACATCTCGCCGATTATCTCGGCGCGGCCGCCCATGGCTTCCTCGATTGCGACGTGGCGCGCGTGGTGCTGATTACCGCGAGCGCGGCCGGTGCTGCTGCCATCAAGGGCCATCTCGGCAGCGGTGCCGACCGGGTTGATTCGCTAGTGATCGACGGCGATATCGAAACCGCGATGGACGCGGCGCTGGCCAAGTGGGGTCATCCCACCACCATCGTCTCGACTCCGCTCAAGGCGCTGCCGGATCAGTTGTTCGGTTCTGACAACCCGCTGGATGGCGACGGTTTTGCCGATGTGGTGGAACACAACCTGACCCACCATTTCCGCATCG
This sequence comes from Sandarakinorhabdus sp., assembly GCF_032115815.1. Lineage (GTDB taxonomy): Bacteria > Pseudomonadota > Alphaproteobacteria > Sphingomonadales > Sphingomonadaceae > Sandarakinorhabdus. The sequence continues at coordinate 690 of NZ_JAUMBI010000129.1, read as the reverse complement.
CCCGCAAGGTGTCGCTGTTCGACGAATGCCAGCTGGTGCTGGTCTCGCCCGATGTGCCGATGGGCGAAGGGGCCAAGGGCGCCTTTGCGCTGGCCAATTTCGTCAAGACGACGCTGCATGCGTTCACGGCCACCATAGCGGTGGAGAACGAGCGGCTGGTGCACGAAGTGGCGGTGAACCAGATCAACCTCACGCGCCGCGTGCGCTCAGAAGAGCCGAAGAATGCCGCCGAGCATGAGGAAGAGGTGCGTCGCTTCGCCCGTGCCGTGCTGCTGGCCGGTGCGCCACTGCCCGATGCCGAGGACAGCCGTTACCGCAGCCGCATCTATCGGGGCATGTCGCTGACGGTTTGAGCCCCCACCATCCATCAGTCGTCGCCCCGGATCAAGCCCGGGGCGACGAAACTTGAATTGTGGCTGGCATATCTAGGCGGTGAGCCGCCGCTCCACGTCGGCCCACAGGCCGGCGATGGCAGTAGCTGCCGGACTGCTGCGGCCGGCCAGCAATGGCGTGCGCGTCGCGGTCATGGCTTCCACGGCGGCGGCATAGGGGATCACCGGCCATTGCGGGTGGGCAGCCAGTGCCGCGCGGTGCAGGCCCTTGCGGCGATCGGCCATGGAGAACACCGGCATCACCGGCGGCGGCGATTTCATTTCGGTGGCCAAATGTTCGGTGAGTTGTGCCAGCGCC
>NZ_JAUMBI010000128.1:300-5209 GCF_032115815.1 Sandarakinorhabdus sp. | reverse complement strand
GTGCGCGGCAGCGGCGCATCGGGATCATCGGGATCACGCGCCACCTCGCGGCCGTTCATCAGCAGCTTGAGGCCATAAAGGCCGGAGCGGCGACGGGTTTTCGGGTTCACGGCCTCGTCGATCTCAAGGTTCACCCAGGCGTCGCCGGGCTCCTTGGGGTCCATTTCGACGCCGGTGATCGTCACCACCGGTTGCAGCCGGTTCAGCCCGGCGATTGATGGCAGCGGTTTCAGCACCTCGGCGCAGTTGTTGGCGGTGGTGCAGTCCACCAGCTTGCGGTGCAGGCGCGGCGTGAAATAATCGCGCATGAACGTTTGGGGGCTGAGGCTCTGGAACGGTTCATCCGGCACGAACCAGCGGAAACTGGCATCGTCGGCGTCCATGTTGGTGTCATAGCGGCCCTCCGGCGTGGCGGTGACATAATCGCCCTCGGGCAGCAGTGCGGTGGTGAGCAGCGTCTGGCCGGTTTGCGCCTGCCAGAGCGTCAGGTCCCCGCCAAGGGAAACCGCCCAGCGGATCGGCCGGTTGCCCAATGTGCCGCCCGCCAGCGCCCCCGTGAATTCGACCAGTGGCCGGGCAGTGCCGCTGGCCAGATCGATGCTGAAAATCCGGTCGTCCAGCGGCCCCATCACCTGCAGTTCGCCGCGCCGTTCCACCAGGCTGGTGGGGGCGGTGACGCCCACCTCGAACACGCGGGTGGCCGGCGTGCCATCGGGCTTGTCAGGGGCGGCCGGGGTCCATTCGAGCACCGCGCCGCCGCCCGCCATCCACAATATCTTCCCGTCATTCGAAAATTCCGCCGTCATGAAGACAGCGTCCTTGTCGTCGTAGGTGATCGCGTACTGCGGCGCGCCGGTGGCGGGATCGACAACAACGATCTCGTGCGTGCCATCGGCCAGCCTGGTCACCACCGCCAGCTGCCCACCGCGCCGGCTGGCGGCAATCAGCCTGATGTGGGCGCCCTTGGGCATTTCATGGCCGGCCAGCTTCACCCAGCGGCCGCCTTCCAGCCGCTGCAGCGCGCGATCGTCGGGCACCCTGGAACGGCAGTTGGCGAGGCCGGCACCGATCAATGTTCCATCGGCCAGGCTGGTGACGAAACAGCGCGCCGGGTGCCGGCCCAGCGTCGCACCGCTGCTGACGTCAACCTTCAGCACATCAGACGGCACGCCTGCCGCCGCATCGTCCAGCGGATCATCACTGTCGTCGAACGGCAGCGCCAGCAGTTCCCGCGGGTTCAGCCAGTGCAGGCGATCATAGCTGCCGGGCAGCGTGATCTGGTCGCCAAGGTCGCCGTCGGCCAGATCGAGCAGATCGATGTTGATGATCGGTTTGCCCTTGTCGTCCTCGTCGGGATGCAGCAGCGCCACGGTCTGGCCGTCTGGCGACAGGGCGGCATGATCGAGATTCTGGAAATCGTCGCTGGTCTCCAGTTCGCGTGTCTTGCCGTCGCGGCCGCGCACGCCAATGCCGGAACCGGCGCGCACGATCTGCAACGCACCGTCAGGGGAGGCGGGCAGCCGCGGCAGCAGGCCATTGGCGTCGGCCTCGCTCATGTCGGTGCCGCCTTCGTAAATGGCTTCCAGCGCCCCCATCCAGCGCTGCGTCCAGGTGCCGAAATCCATATCGGCGGGCAGCGGCGGCAATCGTGGCGGCGTGGGCGCCACGGTGGCCCGCCGCGTCACCACATCAACGAAATAGGTGCGGCCGCCCTGCATGTTGGGCGCGCTGCTGTCCAGGATCTCGGCATCAAGGCGCAGTGTGCGGCCATCGGGCAGCAGCGTCATCGCGCGCATCTTCATCACGTCGGCTTCGTTGCGCACCTGCAGGGGCAGCATCACGCGATCGATGATGTTGCCGGTGGCGACATCCCACACCAGCAATTCGCGGGTGAAGCCGAAGGCGGTGAAGATCGTGCGGCCATCGGCCGACCAGGCAGCGGTTTCGATGCCGCCGCGCACCGCCTGCACGATCACACGCGGCGTGATGTGGGCAGCCGGGCGCGGGGTTTGCGCCTGGCCAGAGGCCGCCAAACCGAAAATCAGCGCAGCCAACCCCAGCAGGTGGCGCAGCCGCATGGCCATTCTCCCCCGAAAACAGCCTGATTCTTGCGCGCCGCCACCGGCCAAGTCAATCAATGCCGTTAATGAAAGGTAATTTTCGGTAATTGCTGACGATCAAGCCGTGGCGCGCATGGGCCAAATGACCACCGCCGGGGGGTTGCTGGCAGGCCTGCGCTTTGCGAGTGTAGCGGACCAAGGCGAGGCTGGCAGGAGTGGACATGACGATCGCAGTGGCGCCGCCGGCCGAGGCGCAGGACTTTCTGGCGGCCCATCCCGATACCGCGTTTGTCGATATCATCTTCACCGGCCTGTCGGGCACCGCGCGCGGCAAGCGCATCCGGGTGCATGAACTGGCGGCGCTCTATGGCGCCGGGCGGCCGCTACCTGTGTCGATCTTGGTCGCCGATGTGACGGGTCAGGATTGTTTCGATACAGGGCTGGTGTGGGAAAATGGCGACAGCGATCGCTTTGCCCGGCCGGCGCCCGGCACATTGGTGCCCACCGGGCCGGGGCGGGCCGCGGTCATCACCTCGTTGTTCGAAGCGGATGGCAGCGTTTGCGAGATTGATTGCCGGGCGGCGTTGGCCCGCGTGGTGGCGCGTTGCCAAGCTGATGGCCTTACCCCGGTGGTGGCGTGTGAGCTGGAATTCTACCTGGTCGATCGCAACCGGGCCGACGGCCAGCCGCCGCAGCCAGCGCGGATGGGCGGAGCGCGGCCGGCCACGCACGGCACTTATGGCCTGGAAGAACTGGACGATGCCGGGCCGTTCCTGGCCGATTTGTGGGCGGCGGCCGATGCAGCGGGTCTGCCCTTGGAGACCGCCATTTCCGAATATGCGCCGGGGCAGATGGAATTGACCCTGAAATATCGCGCCGATCCGCTGCGCGTGGCGGATGATGTGGTGCTCTACAAGCGGCTGGTGAAGCAGGTGGCCCGCCGCCACGACATGCTGGCGACCTTCATGGCCAAGCCGTTTGCCGATGCGGCCGGCAATGGCCTGCACCTGCATGTGTCCATCAACGATGCGGCTGGCGCCAACATCTTCGCCAGCCCGCACGGCAGCCCCAATGCGCCGCTGCTGCATGCCATCGGCGGGCTGAAGGCGGCGCTGGCGGAAAGCTTTGCGATCTTTGCCCCCAATGCCAACAGCTATCGCCGGTTCAAGGCGGGCAGTTTTGCCCCCGTGGCAGCGAGCTGGGGCATGGACAATCGCACCACCAGCTTCCGCATCACCGCCGGCCCCGATGAAAGCCGCCATATCGAACATCGCATCGCCGGGGCCGATGCCAATCCCTATCTGGCGCTCGCCGCATTGCTTGCCGGCGTGCATCACGGCCTTGCCAACCGCATCGATCCCGGCCCGCCAGTGATCGGCGATGGCTATGCGGCGGCCGAGGCGCAGCCGGCGCTGCCGGGCGACTGGTTTGCCGCCGTGCGCGCGCTGGAAGCCGGGCGCATCCTGCCCGAATATCTGGGTGCTGCCACGCTTGCCATGTTCGCCAGCGTCAAGCGCACCGAGCAGGAGCGGTACATGGCGGTGGTGCCGGCGCTGGATTACGATTGGGTGCTGGCGAATGCCTGATCTGAGCCGCCGCAGCTTTGGTGGGCTGGCGGCGGCGCTGGTGCTGGATGGCTGCTCGCGTGCCTTCCCCAAGGGGGCCAATGGCGAGGAGCAGCGTCTGAACTTCTACAATTGGGATACCTATATCGGCGAGACGACGCTGACCGACTTTAGACAAGCCACCGGCGTCGACGTGCGCATGAGCCATTATGCCAACAACGACGAACTGTTTGCCCGGCTGCGGGCCGGCAATCCCGGCTTCGATGTGATCGTGCCCTCCAACGAATTCGTCACACGGTTGCAGATTTCCGGGATGCTCAGCCCGCTCGATCACGCGCGCATTCCGAACCGGGCCAATCTGGCGCCGGAGTTCGTGGATGTGCCTTATGATCCCGGCCGGCGCTGGTCGATGCCCTACACCTGGCTGGCGCTGGGCATCGGCTATCGCAAGTCCCGCGTTGATGGCGTGCCTGATAGCTGGAAATGGGTGCTCGATTCAGACCGTTATTCCGGCCGCATCGGCCTGCTGGCGGAAGGCGATGATCTGATCCGGCTGGGGGCGAAATATCTCGGCCATTCGGTCAACGCCGTGACGCCGGCGGTCATGGAGCAGGTGACGCAGATGCTCATCCGCCAGAAGCGCCACGTGAAATTGTTCCACCATGATGAGGGCCAGGATCTGCTGGCCAGCGGCGAGATTGACCTGGTGGTGGAATATAATGGCGACATCGCGCAGGTGATGGCCGACGATGATGATCTGGCGTTCGTGATCCCGCGCGAAGGCACGTTGATCAACAGCGATTGCCTGTGCGTGCCCACCGGCGCGCCGCGGCCGGACAATGCCCATCGCTTCATCAATTATCTGCTGGATGCCAAGGTAGGCGCCGATATCGCCAACACGATCCGTTTCCCCACGCCCAACGCCGCGGCGCTGGCGCTGATGCCGGAGGAATATCGCACCAACCAGGTGATCTTCCCCACCGGCCCAGCCATGGCGAAGAGCGGCTATGGCCGCTTTCAGGGCATCGGCCACATCCGCGCCGTGGAAGAGGCGATCACACGGGTGATGGCGGCATGATGCTGCAACGGCCTTCCCAGGCGCCTGGCGTGTTTGCGGCGGTGGGGCTGCCGCCGGTGGTGTGGTTGTTTGCGCTGTTCCTGGCGCCGCTGGCGGTGATCTGGGCCTATAGCTTCGGTGAAAACCGCACGCTGGTGGATATCGCCATCACCGGCAGTTGGGGCAATTACGCCCGCGCGCTGAAGCCGCTCTATCTGGCGATCCTG
>NZ_JAUMBI010000128.1:0-290 GCF_032115815.1 Sandarakinorhabdus sp. | reverse complement strand
TCCATGGGCTTTGCCGTGCTCACCACCGTGCTGTGCTTCATCCTGGGTCTGCCGGTGGCGCTGGCCATCACCTTTGCCAGCCGCCGCGCCAAGCTGTTGCTGCTGGTGGCGATCATGCTGCCGTTCTGGACCAACCTGCTGATCCGCACCTATGCGCTGATGGCCATCCTGCGCACCGAAGGGCTGATCAATGCCGGACTGGGAGCGGTCTGGGGCATCGTACCCGGCCTGCCGCCGTTCGAGCCGTTGCCGCTGATCAACAACAATTTCGCCGTGGTGGTGGGCCTGGT
>NZ_JAUMBI010000127.1:0-14202 GCF_032115815.1 Sandarakinorhabdus sp. | reverse complement strand
ACCGAACAATACCCGGTGCTTCAGGCCGCCGGTTTCAAAACGGCCCTGCACTTCCCCGCGCAGCACCTGGTGTTCGGCATCATAATCGCGGAACCGGCGCTGGCGCGACAGCGAGCGGCCATCCCGACCCAGCCGTTGCCGGGCGCCGGCGAGTTCGGCCTCGGTCGAAAAGCCGCTCAGCCGCGTATCACGGTGCTGGCCACCGATCAGGATCGACCAATCATCGTTGAATTCGTGGCTCAGCTGCAATTGGTGGCCGGTCACCTCGGCATCAAGCGGGCCATCGCCGGGCTCACCCAGGAACGTGCGGCGGTCCATCACGCCCAGCTGGCCATTGATGGCGACCACCCCGCGATCGAACTGCGCTTCGGCGCGCGTCAACTCCAGCTCATAGGTCAGCGCTGTCTTCTCACCCAGCTTGACCAGCACCGATGGCGTGAAGCCCCAACGTTCGGAACGCGTGCCACGGAAGCTGCCGGCATCCTCGTAGAAACCGATCAGGCGCACCGCCGCCACGTCGCCCAGCGCCAGATTGAAATCACCATCCAGGCGCTGCCGATCCCAGCTGCCGGCCTGAACCCCAATCGTACCGCGCGTGTCAAAATCGGCCTTCTTGGTGACGATGTTGATCACCCCGCCCGGCTCGCCGCGGCCATAGAGCGCCGCCTGCGGGCCTTTCAGCACCTCGATCTTCTCGATGCCCGAAACATCGCGCACCCCGCCAAAGCCGCGGCCGTTGTTGTAGCCGTTGACGAGATAGCCAGACGGCAGATTTTCATCCCCGGCAAAACCGCGCACAGCAAAGGCGTCCCAAAGCCCGCCGAAATTATTCTGCCGCGCGATCGAGGCATTGAGATCGAGCGCATCGGTGAGACGCAGGATATTGTTGTTGTTGAGCCAGGTGCCATCAATGGTCGTGATTGCCGCCGGGGTTTCCTGCACGGTAAAGTCGCCGCGATAGGGCTGCCGTGCGGCCGTGACGGTGATCTCGCCGCTATCAGCCCCACTTGCCTCCTCTGCAAGCACAGCCGCAGAGGCACCAGACAGAAGCAGTGCAGCAACAAGCCGAATCATAAAACCCCCGCGTCAGACGTGCGGCGGCTGCGATACAAGATATCATTAAATTCGCAAGCCGTTCTTTTGCCCGCCCAACCGTTGGCGCCAGCAGATGGGAAGCGCAGCAGACGCTTTTCGAGTTTGTGGAGCCCGGTTGACCGCGGAGATTTGCAGCAAGAAAGGTGATGGTTTGACCTTCGAAGGCCAAAGACAATATTTATTGTTATATTTCAGATATTTAACATGAAGGTCACGGAGAGGATGGGATGCCGCATTATCGCGAGAAAACATAATATATTCAACGTGTTATGGTTAACATGATCGCCATTTTGCAGCACAAGTTTTGGCAAACGGTTCCTGCCAGTCGTCGGCATAGTGACAACAGGATGATGATCGTCGCGTCTGCGCGGAAGCCAGCCTTCAACGTTGCACGTTCAGATCCCGTGTCCTGCGCCGAACCACAGACTTGAATGACGGCTTGTGGGCCGCTGTCTGGAACAGCTCCAGCACCGGCGCGATGTGGCAGATGAGAGCTGGCGCCGAAATCTGAAATACGCCCTTCTCGGTTCAGCCGGCATCATTGCCTGCAAAGGACGCACGGCCCTCTGCGCTTTCAAACTGCAGCACGGCCCGCTCGCCCTGGTTGCTGAGCGCGCGCACCATACGTTCGGCCGCAGCAACGGCGGCATCTCGGCATGCAGCGGGCATCATCATGCACGCATCGCGGCGAACCGCCCAGCCATAGGGCTCCTTGACGATGGCAAAAACAATCATGGCGGCATCTCCTGTTCTGCACGGCGGACGAAGCTCAAACACCCGACCGGCGTAAAAGTTCACCCGCTCTGCGACGAACCGAGAATGATGCTGATCGCGCAGCCGGCAGTGCCGCGCCGCAGCGGGATGCGCAGCGAACTGCCCAAGGGGCCTTGCGGGCATGGCGCGCCATCCACTTCGGCGGCGGCGATGCCGCGACAGACGCGGTGCGGGTTGGTGACATTGATGGTGTAGCGGCAGCCGAGGTGGCGCAGCGTGACCTCAAAGCCTGGCCAGTGATCCGGAATGCAGGGATCAATCTCCAGGAAGCCGTCGCGGATGCGCACGCCCAGCAGATATTCGAGGCCCGCCCGCTGCATCCAGCCGGCCGCACCGGTATACCAGGTCCAGCCGCCGCGCCCGACATTGGGCGGCCGCGAATAGATATCGGCGGCCACCACGTAAGGCTCCACCTTGTAACGATGCAGCTCGGCGGGCGTGAGGCTGTGGTTGATCGGGTTGAGCATGGCGAGCAGCGAACCTGCCTGGTTGCCATCACCCAGCATGGCCCAGGCGATCACCGACCACAGGGCCGCATGGGTATATTGCCCGCCATTCTCGCGGATGCCGGGCGGATAGCCCTTGATATAGCCGGGATCGAGCGGCGTGTGATCGAACGGCGGCGCAAACAGCAGCGCCAGCCCGGTTTCGGCCGAAACAAGCTCGCGGGCGGCCGAGGCCATGGCACGGCGCGCGCGCGCAGGATCGCCGCCGCCTGAAATCACCGCCCAGGATTGGGCGATGGAATCGATCCGGCATTCCTCGCTCGCCGATGATCCCAGCGGCGAGCCATCATCAAACCAGCCGCGTCGATACCAGTCACCATCCCAGGCTTCGCCATCCAGCGCCGCGCGCAAGGCCGCGGCATGGGCTGTCCACGCCGCAACGCGCGCCGCGTCACCGCGGGCAGCGGCAATCGGCATGAACGCCGCCAGGCTGGCATCGAGGAACCAGCCCATCCAGACGCTTTCGCCCAGCCCTTCATGGCCGACCCGGTTCATGCCATCGTTCCAGTCGCCGCCGCCAAACAGCGGCAGGCCATGCACCCCGACCGCAAGGCTGGCATCCAGCGCCCGCGCGCAATGCTCGTAGAGGTTGGCCGACGTTTCACTGATGCCGGGATGGAAGAAGCTTTCCATTTCTCCCGGGGCCAGCACGGGGCCATCGAGGAAGGGGATGTCTTCGGCTAGGATCGCGGTGTCGCCGGTGGTCGAAAGATAATGCGCCGTCACCAGCGCCAGCCAGACGCGATCATCAGCAAAGCGGGTGCGCACGCCATTGCCGGCTTGCGGCAGCCACCAATGCTGCACATCGCCTTCGATGAACTGCCGGCCAGCAGCACGCACGATCTGGGCGCGGGCAATGGCGGGGCGCACCGTGGCCACCGCCATCACGTCCTGCAACTGGTCGCGGAAGCCATAGGCGCCGCTGGCCTGGTAGAAGCCGGCGCGCGCCCGGATGCGGCAGGCCAGCGTCTGATAGAGCAGCCAGCCATTGAGCATGATGTCGAGCGAGCGGTCGGGCGTGGTGACGTTCACCGCGTCAAGCACTTCGGCCCAATCATCGGTCACTTCGGCCAACACGGCATCAAGATCGGCGGTGCGATAGCGTTCGATCAGCGCGCGGGCGGCGTCATCGCCCACCGTTTCCCCCAGCAGGCACAGGATCTCGATGCTTTCGCCGTCGGCCAGTTCGATGTGAGTCTGCATCGCGCCGCACGGATCAAGGCCGGCCCCGACGCGGTTGGACAAGGGGGCCTGGGTGGCCATCGCCAGCGGGTCGCCAACATCGCCGTTGCGCCCGATGAACTCCCGGCGGTCCCCGCTCAGGCTGGTCTGCCGCCCCCCCAGATCAAGGAAGGCGGTGCGGCCGGCAAAATCCGGAATCCAGGCATTACCGGCAAACATTGCGCCGCTGGCCGGATCGGTGCGGGTGACGGTGAACGGCGCAGCGGCGGCGCGCGAGGGCCCCAGCACCCATTCCACATAGGCGGCGACCGTCAGCCGCCGCACCCGCCCCGAATTGTTGCGGATGGTGAGCCGTGAAATCTTCACCGGATCGGCGATGGGCACATATTCGATCAGGCCGAATTCCAGCCCCGACACGGCATATTCGAACCGGCTGTAGCCCCAGCCATGGTGCGCAACATAAGTGCCGGCCGGGTCGCGGATCGGAGCCGCAGTCGGGCTCCATACGGCGCCATCGTCGTCATCGCGGATATAGAAGGCCTGCCCGGCAGGATCGCCAACCGGATCGTTGGACCACGGCGTCAACGGGTGTTCGCGGCTGTTGGCGGCCCAGGTGAAGCCAGCGCCATCGGCAGACACCTGGAAGCCGAATTCGGGGTTGGCGATGACATTGATCCACGGCAGCGGCGTCGTCTGGCCTGGCCCCTGCACGATCACATATTCGCGGCCGTCCCTTGCAAAACCGCCGATGCCGTTGAACAGTTCCAGTGTCGGCAGGCTGGCCGGGCGATCGGCTTTCGCTGTGAGTGCCGTGCGCGGCGGGCGGCGGCGCAGCGCCGGTTCACGCCGCGCGTCGAGCTGGCTGGCCAGCGGGCCGTTGTGCGCATCGATCACCACCCGCGCGACTACCAGCAGCAGATCGCGGGTTGGATCGGGCACCAGATCGGCGCGCAGCACGAAAACCGTGCCGGGGCTGCGTTCACCGAATTGCGCGCGCGACTGGCTGGCCCGCACCAGGCCCTCCAGCGCGCTTTGCAGGTCCTGTACATAGGATGTGCCGCGTTCGTTGATGATCACCAGATCAAACGGCAACTGCTTCATCCGCCAATAATCGGTGGCCTGCATCAGTTCCCGCGCCACGGCCAGTTGCTCGATATCCGCGATGCGCAGCACGATGATTGGCAAATCGCCGGAGATGCCCAGCGACCACAGGCCCGATTGCGGGCCGGCACCCTGCGCGATGGCCGCTGCGCCCGGCCGCATGCTGGCCGAAACATACAGCATGGGCCCGGCCAGCCGCTGGAACTGTGCGGCCTGGCCCGCACCCAGCCGCAGATGGTGGAGCTGGATCTGGGCCTGCGTGAAGGCCAGCGTCGCCGCGCGTTCAAAGGCGGTTGGCGCGCTGTGCTTGTCGATCATCTCCAGAACCGCCTGGCGGCTGGCGCCCGCCATCGTCCAGAACGCCACATGGGCCGTTTCACCGGGGGCCACCCGCACGCGGGTGCGCAACACGAACACTGGATCGACCACGGCGCCGTGCGAGCCTGAAAGGGATCGGCCATCGGCAACGGCACGCGGCCAATGGGCATTGCCGCCCCGGCCCAGAAACTGGGCGCGATCGGTTTCGAACTCGCACGACCCCACGGCCTTGTCGTCCACCACGATCAGGTGCGCGGCCCAGGTTTCGCGGTCAGCCGGGTCGCGCTGGCGGCGCCGGGCAAGCAGGGCATGGCACCCTGGCAGACATTCGGTTTCGATGAACAATTTGGAAAAGGCCGGGTGAGCGACGTCGGCGGCTTGCGGCGCCAGCGCGAGTTCGGCGAACGAGGTGATCTCGATGGTACGCACCTGGCTGCCGGCATTGCCGATCGAAACGCGCCGCACCTCGCTGTCGTCCTCTGCCGAAACCAGCACGGTCATGCTGGTGGTCAGATCGCCATCGCGGCGGACGAATTCGGCGCGGTCCTCGTTGAAGCTGACAGCATAGCTGTCGGGCTCGCGGCGGATCGGCTGGAACCCGGCCGACCAGATGTCGCCGGTGTCGGCATCGCGCAGATAGATGTGGGAACCCCAATCGTCGCACGTTGGGTCTTCGCGCCAGCGAGTGACAGCCGTGTCGCGCCAGCGGCTGTAGCCCGATCCGGCTGCCGTGATCATCAGCGTGTATCGGCCATTGGAAAGGAGATGGGTTGCCGGCGCCGGCGTGTGCGGCGTGGCGAACTGTCGGCCGACGGATCGACTGATGAACGACACCTTCGTGGCGGGTTGGGCTTCGTCGGCAGCGGCGACCGGCGTCGCCGCCACGAGGCGCGGCATGCGTTCCTGCAACAGCAGTTCGGCGGCCTTCACCAGTGGTTCGGCATGGAAGCGATCGCACATGATGCAGCCGAACACCGTGTTGGCCAGTGCCACGATCGTCATGCCCTGATGATGCGCCATGAAATTGCGGACGATGGCCACGCTGCGGCCGGTCGGCAGCCGCGACGCCGTGAAGTCCAGCGCGTCATAATAGCCATAACGCCCCATCGCGCCCGCCGCGTCGAGGCGCTTGAAATTGGCGATGGCGGCGTGCGGCTGCGCCATTGCCGCCAGTGCGGTGGCATAGGGCGCGACCACCAGATCATCAGCAAGGCCGCGCTTCAGCCCCAGGCTCGGCACGCCGAAATTGGAATATTGGTAGGTGAGTTCCAGATCGCGGGCGTTGAACGCCGATTCCGATATGCCCCACGGCAGATCATGCAGCTTGCCATATTCGATATGAGCCGCGACCGCCCGGCACTCGGTGCGTTCCAGAAGGCTGCCGGCCGGGGGGCGCATGACCAGCGCCGGCATGAGATATTCGAACATCGAACCCGACCACGACACCAGCAGCGGCCCGGACGTACCCAGCGTGACCGCATGGCCCAATCTGAACCAGTGCCGGGCCGGGACATCGCCCTTGGCAATGGCAAAGAAGCTGGCGAGGCGGGCTTCGGAGGCCAGCAGGTCATAGTGGTTCTCATCCAGCGCGCCGGTGGCATCCGAATAGCCGATCGACAGCAGTTTGCGATCCGGGTGCAGCATGAAGGCAAAGTCCATCGCCATCGCCATGGCACGCGCGTCTGCAGCCAGCGCTCGCAGGCGCTCGCTGGTTTGGACGGGTTCGGCAACAGGCTGCGCATCGCGCTGGTGACTGTCGATGGCAGCGCCCACGGCGGCCAGCCAGAACAGCCGGTCATGATCGTCTGCGGTGATCGCTTCAGGCAGCGTTGCTTGCACGGCAATCACGGCCAGGCCAAGACCGGGCCAATCCACATCCCCATCGGCGAGCAGCCTTGCCGCCAACGCCGCGGCGGCCGCGTTTGGCTCCGGGCTGCCGCCCGGCAACGTCTGGAAGATGGCCAGGGCATCATGCACACCGCCAAGACGGGCCGCCTCGGTTTGCGGCTGCTCGCGCCACGCATCACAGGCATTGGCCAGCGCGATCAGATGCCCGGCAAGATTGCCGCTGTCGACCGACGACACATAGGGCGGGTCGAGCACCCGGCAATCTCGCGTATCGTACCAGTTGTAGAAATGCCCCCGGCAGCGCGGCAGCCGCGCCAGGGTGGCCATGGTCGCTTCCAGCCGATCGATCGCCTCGTGCGTGCCGATCCAGCCGAAATCACGGGCGCTCGCCACCGACAGCAGGTAGAGGCCGATATTGGTCGGCGACGTGCGGCGCGCGATGACTTGTGCCGGATCTTCCTGAAAATTGTCGGGCGGCAGCATGTTATCGGCCGGGGTCACCACAAATTCGAAATAGCGCCAGGTGCGCCGCGCGATCAGCCGCAGTTGCTTGCTGTCAGCCGCATCCAGTGTCAGCCGGTGCGGCCGCACCGGCGGCGTGCTGATCTGGCAGGCCAACGCTGGCGATAACGCCCACAAGAGCGCGAACGCCAGCGCCACGGGCCAGCTTGCCTCTCCGCCGGCGGCGGCAAGACCCACACCGATGACAGACAGGATGATGGCGCCCGGCATGCGCCCGTAAAAGCCGCGTGTATCAAGCCGCATCGCATCAGCCAGCTGCGCCGCCGGAACCCATTCCAGCATGTTGCGGTGGGTGATCGTTACCCGGATCAGCGTGCGCCCGATGGCATCGCCCATCAACCAGGCCTGATCAGCGAGGAACATGATCACCAGCCCCCAGCGCGCCACGGCAAGCCGCAAATCGGCACCAAGAGCCCGCAATTGCGCCGCAGCGGGAACGCCCGTGGGCCACCTGAACAGGCTTTCAAGGAACGGGATCAGTGCCGGCACGCCGAGCACCAGCACCAGGAACAACGTCCACAGCAGCGCCGCCGGCAATGGCAACAGCCAACCGGAAAACAGCGCGGCCACAGCGCTTGGCGCCGTCAGGCTGCGGCGCAGATTGTCGATCATCTTGGCCCGGCCGGTCATCGGCAAGGCGGTGCCGGCACTGCGCCGTGCCCCCAGGATCCAGGGCAGCAACTGCCAGTCACCCCGCGCCCAGCGATGGTAGCGGCGCGATGCAACGTCATAGCGTTCGGGGAACTCCTCGACCACCTCCACGTCGCTGGCCAATCCAGCGCGGGCAAAAACGCCTTCGAACAGATCATGGCTCAGCAGAGTGGATTCTGGCACCCGCCCGGCCAGCGCGGCTTCGAACGCATCCACGTCGTAAATGCCCTTGCCAGCATAGGAGCCTTCGCCAAACAGATCCTGATAAACATCGGAAACCGCCGCTGCATAAGGATCGATGCCGCTGTCGCTGGAAAACAGCCGCTGGAACCATGAGCCTTCGTGGCCGATCGCCAGCGCCGGCGTGATCCGGGGTTGCAACAGGCCATGGCCTTCAACCACGCGCCCGCTGGCGGGATCAAAACGCGGCTGGTTGAGCGGATGCGCCAGCTTGCCGATCAGGCGTCGCACGGTATCGCGCGGTAGCCGCGTGTCGGCATCAAGCGTGATGACAAACTTCACCCGTTCGGGCACGGATGGCGCTCGACCAGCGGCCGTGATGAAACTCGTATCGCTGGCCCCGCGCAGCAGCCGGTTCAATTCCTGCAGCTTGCCGCGCTTGCGCTCCCAGCCCATCCACACGCCCTCGCTGGCGCTCCAGTGCCGCCGCCGGTGCAACAGCAGGAACCGGTTTCCCCCGGCGATGGCCGGGTAGCGCGCGTTCAGCGTGGCGATGCCCTCGCTGGCCAGTGCCAGCAGCGCGGCGTCCGCTGCCTGTGTTTCGGCAGGCGCATCGGCCCAATCAGACAGCAGCGCGAAATGCACATCGCCTTCCAGACTGGCGAGATGATGGATTTCCAGTGTCTCGATCTGTTCGGCAATGCCGTGCGCTGATGTCAGCATCACCGGCACCGCAACCAGCGTCCGCAGGTCTTCGGGAACACCCTGGCGCAATTCCAGCGCCGGCAGGAAGGTGGCCGGGATGGCACGCATCACCCCGGCATTGACCAGGGCCACCGCGGCATCAAGCGCCGGTATGGCACCCAATAGCAGCAGCAACAGGACCCAGGCCGGCGCAATCTTCATGCCCACCAGCGCCAGAACCGGAACCAGCAGGATCAGGGCCGCCACCACCATGATCACTGCGCCATAGCCAGACAGGCCCAACCTGCGACTCAACCGGCGCGGCCAGACCCTGATGGGCGCATGATAGCCGATCTGCGCTTCCAGCAGCGGCCGGCCGGCGGCCACCAGATAATAGCCGGGATCGCCGCGCCGCGGATCGATCGTGCCATCGGCGAACGGCGCCTTGCCGGCAGCTTGCAGTGCGCGCGCCGCAACCTCTATCTCAGACAGCGGCGAACTGCGCGCCAGCGCCTCGATGGCGGTGCGATAATGGTTGCGACTGGCAAAATCCATCGCCCGATAGGTGTCGTTCGCCGCCAGTAGATCATCAACCGGCGACATCTTCTCGAACAGCACCGACCAATCGATTTCCGCCATCACCCGCATGCTGGTGATGATGTTGCGCACCGTCACGGTGGCACCGATCTGGCGTTCTTGTTCGGAAATGATCGCGGCGTTGCTGTTGGTCCCACGTTCGGCCAGTTGTGCATCAAGCCACGTCAGGGCCTGCACAACCCCGTCGCCATGGCTTTGCAGCCGGTGCACGAATTGCACGGCGAACGCATCGGATACCGGGCCGCGATGGCCCGCCAGCACCACGGCCGCAGGCTCGGCCACGCCGGTATCCACACCCAGCAGGCGATCCGCCAGCGCATCGGCGGACTGGCGATCCGCCTGGCTGTGCTCGATCCGCACGGCAAAGCGGCGCAAATTCTCGATCAGCACGATGCGCAACGTGGTGGCGACCGCCCACAACTCGCCGATCGTCAGCGGCTGCACCTCCTGATAGGCGCGCATGAAGCCAGTCAGCGCTTCGGCATCGAAGCGGCTGTCGGTGTGCGCGACATAAGCCCAGGCGATGCCGAACACGCGCGGAAAGCCGACAAACGGCCCGGCCACAAGTTTGGGCAGCAGGCGATAGAAGGCCGGCGGCAGATTGGCGCGTACATCCCGGATATGGCGTTCGACCAGATGGAAGTTGTCGACCAACCATTCGGCGGCCGGCGTGATCGGCATTGCGACCTGCAGGGCCAACGTCGTGGCGCGGAACGTCTGCCGCAAGCGGGCTTCGTTGTCCGCCAACCGGGCATTCAGGGACACGCCTCGCCGCGGCACGGTATCGCTCGCCTGCGCCCACGCCAGGCTGCGGGCGTGATCATGAAGCCGTTCGAGACCAAACAATTCCTCGCGGATCGGCTTTTCGCCAAACCAGGGCGATGGACGCGGGCGGAACAGGCCGTCGATCATGGACGCCACCGGGCTGTGTGCCGACAAAACAATGTGCAGGCACCCAACAGCCAGAACATTGGCCGTGGCGGGCCGCGCACATCAATCATCGAAAACCTATTGCGTTGCGGACGGGGCTGCCCATGAAGCCATAACCAACGGCGCGCGCACAAGTTCCCCAAAGAAAACGAGAAATCGTCTGGCAGCGGCGTTGACACCCAATTCAGGGTCGTATTGCGCGCCAGCACCCCAAAACTGGTTCCGGCAAAGTCAGTTGCCAGCGCCCGCGAATTCAAACTCTTGCGGCCAGCCCATCACCACGCCGGTTGCTTTTGCGAACCATGCCGGCGGCCATGGCGCCTTTGGCGGGGCTTCGGGTGCTGCTCCGCTCGGTCGCAATCGAAGTCTGTCTTGCCGCCCTGGTGATGGCAGTCGTTGCTTGGGGCGGAACGATAGTGCCGCCTGCTGCGTTGTACATGGTATTCCCGCACCGCCTTGGCCACACGGCCGGCAGCGCGGCGTGCGTGAAACACGATAACAGGCCCAGAGAAAGGCTTTCCCATGCACAGATATCTGGCACTCGCAGCTCTTATCCTTGCGGCGCCCGTTGCCGCGCAAACAGCGCCGCCTGTTGATCACAGCAGCATGCTTGGCATGAACAATGGCATGCAGGCCAAGCCTGGACAGCCGATGCAGGCAGTGGACCATAGCAAGATGGGCGGCATGGCCGACATGATGAAGAATACGCCGGCCAATCCCTATGCGGAGGCCGGCATGGCCATGCATCACAAGATGATGGTTGTTGGCGCCGATGCTTCGGAAACCTGGGCTCGCCAGATGATCGAGCATCATCGCGGTGCGATTGCCATGTCGAGGATTGCGGTGGCGCAGGCCGGCGACAAGGAATTGCGCACGATGGCGCAAAAAGTTGTGAACATGCAGGTTGCTGAGGTCGCCAGTCTCCAGTCATGGCTGAAGCGTCACGGCAAGAACGCGCAGTAGAAACAACGGTGGCATCAGGATCGTGGCGCCGGACCTGATGCCCGCGTCGCCAAAGGCGCGCCCCGAGACGGGTGCAAGGTTCGACCATAAGGACGAGCGGCATGGCCGACGAGACCCACAGCGCGCATGCGGCGGCGGGATCTGCAAATCCTGCCAGGACCGCGCGCGACCCTGTGTGCGGTATGATGGTCGATCCGCACACGGCGCCGCATCGCTCCGAACATGATGGTCACGCCTTTTATTTCTGCTCTGCCGGATGCCGCGCCAAATTCATCGCAGATCCGGTGAAATATCTGGCGCCTGCAGATCTGCAGGCGCACGCGCCTTTGCCCGAAGGCACGATTTACACCTGTCCAATGCACCCGCAGATCAGGCAGGTCGGGCCGGGGGCCTGCCCGATTTGCGGCATGGCGCTCGAACCGGCAGTGATGACCGCCCAGACGCCGCCCAACCCCGAATTGGCCGACTTCACCCGGCGTTTCTGGATCGGCCTGGCGCTGACAATCCCGGTGTTTGCGCTCGAAATGGGCGGCCATCTGATCAGGCTCGACCGCCTGATCGCCCCGCAGGCGTCGAACTGGGTTCAACTGCTGCTGGCCACGCCGGTGGTGCTCTGGGCCGGGTGGCCGTTCTTCGAGCGGGGATGGCGGTCGCTGGTCAATCGCAGCCTGAACATGTTCACGCTGGTTGCCATGGGGACAGGCGTGGCTTGGGCCTACAGCGTCGTCGCCACCGTGGTGCCAGCCGTGTTTCCGCCGGCATTCCGCCGCATGGACGGCGCCGTCGCGGTCTATTTTGAAGCCGCCGCAATCATCGTTGTGCTGGTCCTCCTTGGCCAGTTGCTCGAACTTCGTGCGCGTGAGGCCACCGGTGGCGCCATCCGCGCCTTGCTCGATCTTGCGCCCAAGACCGCCCGCCGCCTCAAGGCAGACGGCTCCGACGAAGAGATTTCGCTCGGCCTTATCGTTGCCGGCGATGCCCTGCGTGTGCGCCCGGGTGAAGCCGTCCCCGTCGACGGAACCGTGACCGAGGGGCACTCGACGATCGATGAGTCAATGGTGACCGGCGAGTCCATGCCCGTAACCAAGAAAGCAGGCGACCCGGTCATCGCTGGCACGATCAACCAGACCGGCGCCATCGCGATGCGGGCCGACAAGGTCGGCAGCGACACAATGCTGGCGAAGATCGTCCAGATGGTTGCCGATGCCCAGCGCAGCCGGGCGCCAATTCAGCGGCTTGCTGACCAAGTGGCCGGGTGGTTCGTTCCAGCGGTCATTGTCGCCGCAGTGCTGGCCTTTATCGTCTGGGTGACATTTGGGCCTGAGCCGCGTTTCACGTTGGGCTTCGTTGCCGCCGTCACCGTTCTGATCATCGCCTGCCCCTGCGCGCTCGGCCTCGCCACGCCAATGTCGATCATGGTCGGCGTTGGCCGTGGTGCTGCGGCCGGCGTGCTCGTCAAGAATGCCGAAGCGTTGGAACGGATGGAGAAGGTCGACACGCTGCTTGTCGACAAGACAGGGACGCTGACCGAGGGCAAGCCCAAGGTTGTCGCCATCGAGCCCTTCAGTGGCATCACTGAGGCCGATCTGCTGCGGTTTTCCGCAGCCGTCGAACGCCCAAGCCAGCACCCTCTTGCCGCTGCCATCGTTGCCGAAGCCGCTGCCCGCACACTTGCTGTGGAAACCGCAACTGACTTCGACGCACCCGCCGGCAAAGGCGTCATCGGCACCATCGACGGCCGTCGGGTGGCCATCGGCAACCCCGCCTATTTGTCGGAGCTCGGCGTTGATACCGCAGCCCTGACCGAAGCCGCCGACCGCCATCGCCGTGAAGGCGCCACTGCCATCCTCGTCGCTGTCGATGGCAAGGCCGCCGGTGTGATCGCCATTGCCGATCCGGTGAAAGAGTCCACGCCCAGCGCCCTGGCAGCGCTCAAGGCCGAGGGTGTCCGTGTCATCATGGTCACCGGTGACAACCGGGTCACCGCCGAAGCTGTGGCGCGGCGCCTTGGACTTGAAGAGGTTGAGGCCGATGTGCTGCCGGATGCCAAAAGCGCTGTGGTGGCTCGTTTGAAAGCCGAAGGCCGCGTTGTTGCGATGGCGGGGGACGGTGTCAACGATGCCCCCGCGCTTGCCGCGGCCGATGTTGGGATTGCCATGGGCACCGGCACTGATGTGGCGATTGAAAGCGCCGGCGTGACGTTGGTGAAGGGCGATCTGAATGGCATCGTCCGCGCCCGCCGTCTCAGCCAAGCCACAATGCGGAACATCCGCCAGAACCTGTTCCTGGCCTTCGTCTACAATGCCATCGGTGTGCCTGTCGCCGCCGGGGTGCTTTATCCGTCCTTGGGGCTGCTGCTGTCGCCGGGTATCGCTGCGACGGCCATGGCATTGTCGTCGATATCGGTTGTCGGGAACGCGCTGCGCCTCAGACGTGCCAAACTGTGAAGGCGCTGGTCGATTACCCGATCAATCTGGTCAAGGCCGATGGCAAGCGAACGCAGCTAAAGACCGACAACAAGGGTGAGGTTCATATCGCTTCCGATGCGCAGAGCTCGAAGCGACGCTGGCCACCACCGTCGAGCGTGACTTTGGCTCCCATGACCGCTGGCATTCCAATTTGTAGCAAAACGCGGCCCACCCGCGCGGAGGCATGAAGTCAACCCAATAGGTTCAAATCCCTAATCCTCCGCCGAACGACAGACTTTCATGACTGCTTGTGGGCACAAAGCGGAACGACCGCAGCAGAACGCAAAAGCGGGACAGCTGCCATTCGTTGGCGCGGGTAGAGGAAGGCGGCCCATTGCGGATTGGCAGATCAAAAGCTGCCGCAGACATGCCGACCATCGCTT
>NZ_JAUMBI010000126.1:0-7046 GCF_032115815.1 Sandarakinorhabdus sp. | reverse complement strand
TAATTCATCACCGATTTATCGTAGCTCAAGAGCTGCCTTCTCGACGCTCGCTCACCCCGCTAGAAAACGATCACGTAAACCCGCGCTCGTTCGACATCGCCTTGCTGGTGGCTCACCGTATATTCGAAAAAGGTCACCCCTGAAAAACCCGGGGCGGCGCGGATCGTGACCGTGCCGTGGGCGGCGCGGGTAGCCGTTACCTGTCCCGCATTCGCAGCGGGAACGCTGACGTCGGTCACTGTGCTGCGGCCGGGAACGAAGTGGTTTCCGTCGGACGCGGACGGTTGGGCATGGACGTCGTTGCTGTTCAAGGGACCGTCCCCATTGAATCCCTCATCAACGGGCGGGACCACGCGGGTGGCACCAGGGGCGATCAAATAGAAGTCTGGCTGCGTAAAGAAGCTGTCGTTGACGTCGATAGCCGGGTGGCTTCCAAAGACCGCGATCCCGTTCAACACATCGGCATTGGTGATTGCGCCGACTCGCGCCGCCGCAGCCGCGCTGTTTTCATCAAACAGTCGCGTGAGTTGTGGGGCCAAATACCCCCAGATGCCCAGCTTGAATTGCGCTGCTTCCTCGCGCGATTCGATGCGCAGACCCATCGCAAAGCTGTAGGTGACAATGAGGCGCGCGGCGGCCTCGACCACGTCGTCGCGATAGACTGGCACGGGGAACCGGCCGCCAAAGTCGACCGACCGCAGGAACGGTATTAATCCCTGATTGCTGAAAAACAGGTCGTTCGGGGTCGCTTCCAGATACCGCCGCACGCCGTCGTAGTTGTAGATTTTGGTGCCTGACGGATCAGGCGGCGACGCAGCCGTTTGGAGCGCGGCGGCCAAAATCATGACGCGGATATTGTGCATGATCAGCCGCTCGGCATCCGACGCAGCGTTCGCGTCGCCCGACGCGAGCGCCGCGCTGGGCACGAACGTGAGGAGTTCGCGGTCCGCCGTAGTTGCAAACCCCGTGCCGATGATCCCAAGCTGACGCTCCAGGCGCGCCTCGGTATTTGTGCCGGTGAGCAGCGTTGTAAGCGGCGACACCGTGGTCGCGCCCGCTGGTGCGGATGCGGCCGCGGTCTGGCCGTCGGCAGTGTCGATGCCGAATGCCGTCTTGGCGACGGCACGATAATCGGCCGGAACGGAGCCGAATTGGGTAGTAAACATGGGCGTGCCCGCTTGGACGGGATAGCGGCCTTGCCGGTCGCTGGGGCGCGATGCCTGTTCGTTGGGACTGCCGAAGCCGTTCGGGAAAAATCGATAATCCGCCAGCAACGGGTAAGCCCCTTCCGCCGTCAGCACGACCGGCGGAGGCGTCGGCGCGGGCGTTGGTGCCGGTGCCGGGGTAGCAACGGGTGGCGCGCTCGCGCCACTGCTCGATCCGTCGCCGCATCCCGTCATAACAAGAGCTAAAGGAGCGAACATTGCCGTGATGCGGTAATTCATTCACCCTCCTCCCCCTGCGGAATTCGCTTCCATTGTAACCACTATGTCAAGAATAGCGGGAAGCCCTGCAACCGCTTTTTTCTCTGCCTTTTTTATCTCTTCTCTTTGTGCACGCCAGTTTAATTGCGTCCTTAGATGGATTAAGCCGTTGGTCAACAACCCCGCGTAAATCTGGCCATTCCGCTGCGCATCAATGGACGGTCGCCTTGTCGGCCGGATCCCGACGGCAGCTAACTTACCTGCGGGCTCCAAAGCTTTCCGGACAGCATCCCACCCCAAAGCTGCCATCAAGCACCGGCCGAAAACAACCGGGTGCAGGGTCCTCGACCCTGCCCGCCGGAGGCCCTTTTCTTGCCTTCACCGCCCCGCCAACATTTCCTCCACCCACGCCGGCACCAGCATGCTGGCCGGGCCGTGGCGGGCTTCGTCGAACATCGGCGTGCCGGCGGACGGTTCGAGGTTGAGTTCCAGCGTGCGCGCGCCGGCGTCGCGGGCCCATTGCACGAAGCCGGCGGCGGGATAGACCGCGCCGGAGGTGCCGATGGAGACGAACAGATCGCACGCTGCGATGGCGGCGCTGATGTCGTCGATGTGGTAGGGCATTTCGCCGAACCAGACGATATCGGGGCGCAGACCGCCTACCTGAGCGCAGGCCGGGCACTTGGGATTGCCGAGCAGCGGCCCGCGCCATGGCCGCGCCGCGCCGCAGCGGGTGCACAGGGCGGAATTGAGTTCGCCGTGCATGTGCAGCAGGTGATTGTGGCCCGCGCGGTCGTGCAGATCATCGACATTCTGGGTGACGAGGAGGAAGTCCCCGCTCCATTCCGCCTCCAGCCGCGCCAGTGCCAGGTGGGCGGCGTTGGGCACGACTTGGCCCAGAAAGGCGCGGCGCTGATCGTAGAATTGCTGCACCAGCGTGGGATTGCGGCGGAAGGCTTGTGGGGTGGCGACATCTTCCACGCGGTGGCCTTCCCACAGGCCATCGGCGGCGCGGAAGGTGGGCACGCCGGATTCGGCCGAAATGCCGGCGCCGGTGAGGATGACGATGGCGGTGTGGCGGCTCATGCAGGTTCCAGCAGGATGGTGGGGTCGGGCCACCACAGCCGCAGATAGGATTGCTGGCTGCCATCGGGGGCGATTTCCTTTTCGAGCGGGCCTTCGACGCCGCCCATGCGGGCATAGAAGCCGCGCGCGGCGGTGTTGGCGGCAAAGACGTGGAGATCAAGCCCGGCGCCGGGCGCTTCCGCCAGCGCCAACCGCGCCGCTGCACCGAGCAGGCGCCGGCCCAGCCCTTGCCCCTTGAGGCCGGGGCGGACGTGCAGATTGTCGACATGGCTGCCCCAGTGCGGATCGGCAGCGAGAAAGATGCAGACAAAGCCGGCCAGGCCATCCTGATCTTCTGCCAGCAGCACCCGCATGGCGGGATCGGGCGCGGCAAAGCGCTCGGTCCATACGCGCAGCCGGTCGGTGACCAGGTCTTGCGACAACCAGTCGGCGCGCAGGATATGGGCATAGGCGATGGCCCAGCTTGCCGCATGCAGGGCGGCGATGGCCGGGGCGTCGGCGGGCAAGGCAAGGCGCAAGTGCATCGCGGCCACGATAAGGCCGGCCGGCACAGCGCGGCAAGCAGGACGCAACCTTTGTCGTGCGCGTGCGTTGACTCACATCAATGCCGGTGCCGCATCCGGAGCCCAATGCTGCTGCGAAGGGAACGGGCATGCCGCGCGCCGCCAGCTTGATCAGCCGTGAAGTTCTGCCGTTTGCCGCGTGGTTGCTGGCGCTGGCGCTGGCGGCGCTGCTGGTCGATGCGGTGCTGCACCATTTCGATCAGGTGTGGGTGGGCCGCTGGCTGGGCATTCCCGGCGTGGCGCTTATTCTGGCGTCGCTCCATTATTCGCTGCGCAAGCGCAAGATCGTTACCCGCGGCAACCCGGTGACCCTTTTGCGCCGGCATGAATATATGGCCTGGGCGGGATCGCTGCTGGTGCTGGTGCATGCCGGCATCCATTTCAACGCAGTGCTGGCGTGGCTGGCGCTGCTGGCGATGCTGGTGAATGTCGCCAGCGGGCTGACCGGCAAATTTCTGCTGGCCCGCGCCCGCACCCGCCTGATCGACGCGCGGGCGCGGCTGACGGCGCAGGGCCTGGACGCCGCCGCCATCGATGAACGGTTGCACCGCGACAGCCTGACCATGGATCTGGTGCGCAAATGGCGGGTCGTGCATGTGCCGATCACGCTCGCCTTTGCCGTGCTGGCGACGGCGCATCTGGTTTCAACGGCGCTGTTCTGGGATTGGCAGTGATGCCGAAGCCGGGAACCCTGTTCATCCTGGTCGTGCTGTTTGGCATCATCCTGCTGGCGATCTTCCGGCCGGAACCGATGCTGGCGCCCGGCCCGGTAAAGCCCGCCCATGCCGCCATCGCCGATGATTGCTTTGCCTGCCACGCGCCGTTCCAGGGAGCGGCGGCAGAACGCTGCATCACCTGCCACGCGCCGGCGCGCATTGGCCTGTTCACCACGAAGGGCAAGCGGCTGGCGGGCGGCAAGGCGGCGTTCCACCAGCAGCTCACCACTCCTGATTGCCTGGCCTGCCACACTGATCATGCCGGCCCGGCGCTGACTGGGCACAGCCCGGTGCGCTTCCATCACGATCTGCTGAAACCCGCGGTGCGCGGCCAGTGCGCCACCTGCCACGCGGCGCCGGCCACCACGCTGCACCGCCAGTTCGCCTCCACCAGTTGCGCCACCTGCCATACCACCAGCGGCTGGAAGTCGGCGCATTTTGCCCATGATCGGCTGTTCCGGCTGGACCGCGATCACAACGTGGCCTGCACCACCTGCCATGTGGACGGCAATACGCGGCGCTATACCTGCTATGGCTGCCACGAGCACAAGCCGGCCGCCACGCTGGCCGAACATCGCGAGGAAGGCGTGCGCGGCACCATCGACAATTGCGCCCGCTGCCACCGCAGCGCTGAAGACGAGCGTGAGGGCGAGGACGATGAGTGAGGCGGTTGCACTGGCGCGCGCAAGCCGTCACAACCACGGCATGACGAAGAAACCGATCCGCATTGGTGTGCTTGGGGCTGGCGGCCGAATGGGGCAGGCCATCATTGGTGCGCTGTCGGATTGGCCGGGCCTCACGCTGGCCGGGGCGGTGGAACGGGCCGGCCATGCCAGTTGCGGCCGTCCGGCCGGGCCGGGCCATCCCGAAACGCTCACTATCTGTTCCAACATCGGTGCCATCGCCCACAAATGCGACGTGCTCATCGATTTTTCGGTGCCGGCGGCGCTGGCGGTGAGCCTGGAGGCGGCGCAGGAAGGCCGCTGTGCGCTGCTGATCGGCACCACCGGGCTGGAGGCGGAACACCACGCCGCCATCGATGCCGCCGCGCGGGATATCGCCGTGCTGCAGGCGGCCAACACCAGCCTGGGCGTCACCCTGTTGGCGCGGCTAGTCGAACAGGCGGCGCGGGCGCTGGGGCCGGATTGGGATATCGAGATCGCCGAACTGCACCACCGGTTGAAAGTGGATGCGCCGTCGGGCACCGCGCTGGCGCTGGGCGAAGCGGCCGCAACCGGCCGCGGCGTTGATCTGGCTACCCACAGCGATCGTGGCCGCGATGGCATCACCGGCACCCGCGTGGAAGGCCAGATCGGCTTTGCTAGTTTGCGCGGTGGCAGCGCGGCGGGCGATCACATGGTGCTGCTGGCCAGCGAGGGCGAGCGGATCGAATTGTGGCACCGCGCCGAAAACCGCAGCATCTTCGCGCGCGGCGCCCTGCGGGGCGCGCAGTGGCTGGCGGGGCGCAAGCCCGGCCGCTACGCCATGGCCGACGTGCTGGAATTGCGATAACGCGCCAGCGCTTCGCGGATCAAAGCGCCCACTTCGCGGCGTTCCGGCGCTGACAGGAATTGCCCCACCCGCAACCGGCGCCCGCGCGCGCTGAGGAACAGCAGCGCATCGCCCAGCGGGGTTTCCTCGAGTTCGACGCGGGTGAAGAACGGCTCCAGCACCTCTTCCACCGCCTTGCCCCACGGATCGATGCGGGTGAGGGTGAGCGCATCGTCGGCCAGCACCAGCCGTTCGCGCGCGCCGCCCGATTGGTAATTGCTCCTGAAGGCCCAAGCCAGCAGGGCAACATCGGCGATCATGAACGGAATTACCGGCCACAGCCCGAGGACCAGAAAGCGGATCGAGCCGATCAGAAACAGCACACCAATCCCCAGGATCAGCAGGCGCGCGTGATCACGCGGCAGCGAGCGATTCGGCGTGAGGGTGAGATCAAGCAGCACCCGGACTCCCTATTCGCTGCAGGCTTGCCCTGCCAGCCGCTTTGGCGGAAGGGCGACATCATGACCAAGCTCTACCAACGCCTGATGACGGCCAGCGAAATCGATGAATATTTCCGTATCCTGGCCGCCGCCCGGCCTGAACCGGAGACAGAGCTGGCCTATGGCAATGGCTATCAGCTGCTGGTGGCGGTCGTGCTGTCGGCGCAGGCCACTGATGTGGGGGTGAACAAGGCCACGAAGCGCCTGTTCGAGGCGGTGACCACCCCGCAGCAGATGCTCGATCTGGGCGAAGACGGCCTGAAACAGCATATCCGCACCATCGGCCTGTTCAATGCCAAGGCCAAGAACGTCATCGCCCTGTCGCGCCGGCTGGTGGACGAGTTCGGCGGGGAGGTGCCGCAAAGCCGCGACGTGCTGGAAACCCTGCCCGGTGTGGGCCGCAAGACGGCGAACGTGGTGGTGAACGTGCTGTTTGGCGAAGAGACCTGTGCGGTCGATACCCACGTGTTCCGCCTCGCCAACCGCACCGGCATGGCCCCGGGCAAGACGGTGCTGGCGGTGGAAAATGGCATCATGAAACGGGTAAAGGCCCCGTGGCGGCGGCATGCCCACCATTGGCTGATCCTGCACGGCCGTTATGTCTGCACGGCGCGCAGCCCCAAATGCCTCGATTGCGCCGTCGCCCACCTGTGCCAGTTCAAGGCCAAGCAGGAACTGGTTCGCTGAACGGTCATTCACCAGCCGTTCAAGCACCCGGGCAGAGCATCGCGACCATGATGAGCCTTCATGCCTTCCGAATGGCCGCCTGCGCTGTGGCTCTTGGTCTGGCCTTGCCGGCGGCGGCACAGTCACCCACGCCGGCGCCCGCCGCCCCCGAAACGCGCCAGTGCCTGCAGCTGTCGGCCTTGCGCAGCACCAATGTCGTCAACAGCCGGGCCATTGATTTCACCATGCGCGATGGCAGCGTGTGGCGCTCCAACCTGCGCTATGCCTGCCCGCAACTGGGCACCGAGCGCGCCTTTTCCTATTCGACCAGCATCGCCCAGCTGTGCGCACAGGATATCATTCAGGTGATCCAGCCGATGGCCGGCAATCTGAATGGCGCGCGCTGCGGCCTTGCGGCCTTTGAACGTCAGCCGGAAAAACCCCGGAAACGCTGACGGCAAAACCGTCTGGCGCCAACCGCCAAGCGCTGCTAACAGCACAGCCCACGCACCCGTAGCTCAGCTGGATAGAGCGCTGCCCTCCGAAGGCAGAGGTCACAGGTTCGAATCCTGTCGGGTGCGCCAATCCTTGGCAAAAGTG
>NZ_JAUMBI010000125.1:3580-10609 GCF_032115815.1 Sandarakinorhabdus sp. | reverse complement strand
GGCTGAGACCATAACGCAGCGACGCAGCCCAGAATTCGGTGATCGAAAAGCCGGTGCGGACCTGGAAGCCGGTCGAAACCTGGGTGTAGGTGGTGTCACGCGTGTTGTTGCCGGTGAAACGGAACGACCGGAAATCGCGGCGGAACACGTCCAGACCCAGCGCCAGGTTGCGGCCACCCAGATAGGGCTCGGTGAACCCGGCTTCGACGGAGCGCGCAAAGCTGGAGATGTTGCCCGACAGGCGCAGTTCCTGGCCGCGGCCGCGGAAGTTGCGCTGGCGCACGCTGGCCGAGAAGATGAAGCGTTCGATCGACGAGAAGCCGGCCGAAAGCTGCAGTTCGCCGGTGGGCCGTTCCTGGATATTGGCTTCAAGCGCGATGCGATCCGGCGTGGTTCCAGGCTTCTGCTCGATGTCCAGCTTGTCCTGGAAGAAGCCAAGGCCAAGCAGGCGGTCCTTGGAGCGCTTGACCTTGATCGAGTTGAAGGCATCACCTTCGGCCAGGCGGAACTCGCGGCGGATCACATTGTCGTGTGTGATGGTGTTGCCGTTGATCGACACCCGTTCGACATAGACACGCGGCACCTCCCCGATCTGGAAGGTGACGTTCATCTTCAGGTCTTCCTTGTTGCGCTCGAACTGCGGGCGCACGTCGGCAAAGGCATAGCCCAGAAGGCCAGCGGTTTCCGACAGGCTTTCGACCGTGTTTTCAATGGCCTGCGCGTTATACCAATCACCTTCCTTCATGCGGATGATCGGGCGGAATTCCTTGGGCTTGATATCGCGCAGCTGGCTTTCCAGTTCGATCTTGCCGAACTTGTAGCGCTCACCTTCTTCCACGACATAAGTGACGATGAAGTCCTTCTTGTCGGGCGTGAGTTCGGCCACAACAGAGGCGACGCGGAAATCGGCATAGCCCTCGGTCAGATAATATTGCCGCAATTTCTGCTGGTCGTAGGCCAGGCGATCGGGATCATAGGTGTCGTTAGAGGTGAAGAAGCGCCAGGTGCGGGATTGCTTGGAAGCCATCTGCTTCCTGATCGCGCCTTCCTTGAACTTCGTATTGCCCAGGATATTGATCTGGCGGATCTTCGATTTCGGACCTTCGCTGATCTCGAAGATGACGTCGACGCGGTTCTGTTCGAGCTGCACGATCTTGGGCTCGACACTGGCGGCAAAACGGCCGCCACGCCGATAAAGCTCAAGAATGCGGCCGAGATCGGCACGGGTCTTCGAACGGGTGAAGATCTGACGCGGCGCGAGACGGATCTCCTCGCGGATCTTCTCTTCCTTCACCCGCTTGGCGCCTTCGATGATGATCCGGTTGATGACCGGATTTTCCTTTACCTCGACGATGAGCGCGCCATTGTCGTCGCGGATGGTGGCATCGGAAAACAGTTCGGAGGCATAGAGCGCCTTCAGGGCGGTATCGAGCGCATCACGATCATAGCGGTCGCCGATGGCGAGATTGAGGTAGGAACGGACGGTTTCCGGCTCCAGACGCTCGGTACCACGCACCACGACGCTGCGCACGACCCCGGCATTGGCGGCAGTGGCCGGCAGGGCGGACTGGTTGCGGGATTCGGCAGCGCGCGCTTCGGCTTCGGCCGATGGGCGTGCCGGTTCTGCCGCCGGAGGCCGCGGGCGCTGCTGAGCCAGCACGGGCGCCGCCAGTGCCGTCGAGACCAGCAGCGCCGCCAGCGGGCGCCGCCAGCCTGCTGCACCACCAGCATCGCGAACAAAATTGGCTTCCATCAACCCCACCAACCTACCATCAATCAGCCCTGCGGCTCGCCGGTTGATCCCGCGATGCCCGAAAACACGCACTGCCAGACGGGCGGACCCTGTCATCCCAACAAGTTCGCCAGACGGTTCCACAGGCCGACACTTCCCATGTCATGCCAGGTCAGCACCGCCATCAGCGACATCAGTGCGGCAAACCCCGACATGAAGGCCCATTGCTGCACCTTTTGCGCCAGAGGCTGCCGCCGCACCGCCTCGATGCCGTAGAGCAGAAGATGGCCGCCGTCCAGCATCGGGATGGGCAGCAGATTGATGAAGCCGAGGTTGATCGAGAAGAAGGCCATGAACGCCACTGCCGAAAGAAGTCCAAGGCTGGCCTGTTGCCCGGCGATCTGCGCGGTCTTCACTGGGCCACCCATTTCGGTGATTGCGCGTTCACCCACGACCACCTGGCGCAGGGTGCGCCCGATCGTCTGGGTAATGCTCCACGTGTCGATCACCGCCAGGCGCAGCGCGTCGGCAACCCCAACCTGTTCCACCACTTCAGCCGGCCGCAATATGCCAAGGCGCGGGTGGCGCGAGACATTGCCGAACCGGTCGGTGCTTTCGACCATCATCGGCGTCACCACGATGCGGCGCTGGGCCGTGCCGCGTTGCACCAGCAGTTCAACCCGGTTGCCGGTGCCGGTGACAATCTCGGCGGTGATATCCTCGAACCGCTCGACCGCGTTGCCATCAACGGACAGGACACGATCCCCAACCGCGACGCCAGCACGTTCGGCGGCGCTGCCCGGCATGACGCGCTCCACGACCGGCGGCGAGGCCTGGTGGCCCAGCGCCAGATTGAAGCCGGCCAGAATCAGGATTGCAAACAGGAAGTTGATCGCCGGCCCGGCTGCCACGATGATGGCGCGCTGCCATAGCGGCAGGAAGGCAAACAGCCCACGGCGTTCCTTTTCCGGTAGCGACAGAATGGCCGGATCAACCTGGCTGGCCTCGTTCATGTCGCCGACGAACTTCACATAGCCACCGAGCGGGATGGCATTGATCTTCCAGCGCACACCGCGCCTGTCAGTCCAGCCCAGCAATTCACGGCCAAAGCCAACGCCGAATGCCTCGATCCTGGTGCCAAACAGTCGGCCGGCGAGATAATGGCCGCCTTCATGCACCACCACCAGCACGGCGATCATCGCGATGAAGCTTGCCAGCGTGAAAATCAGGCCGGGCTGCGGCAGGAAAGCGAGTTCGCTCATGCCGCGCGCTTCGCCACCAGGGCACGGGCGGTCCGGCGGGCGGCAGCGTCAATCGCCATCACCTCTTCCAACGTCGCCACCGGGCCCGAAGCCACCATGTTCAATGTTTCTGCCACGATGGCATCGATATCAAGGAACCCGGCTTGCCCGGCGATGAACGCCGCGACAGCAATTTCATTGGCCGCGTTCAGGATGCACGGCGCGCTGCCGCCCGCCCGCATCGCTGCCCACGCCAGTGCGAGACAGGGAAAGCGTTCCAGATCAGGTTTTTCGAACGAAAGGTTCGCAATCGCTGCAAGGTCGAGCCGCGCGGCTGGTGTGGCGATGCGTTCCGGCCAGCCCATCGCATAGGCAATCGGAATCCGCATGTCGGGGCTGCCCAATTGCGCCAGCACGCTGCCATCGACATATTCGACCATGGAATGGATGACCGATTGCGGGTGCACGATCACGTCCAACCGTTCCACATCAACCGGGAACAATTGCGCCGCCTCGATCAGTTCGAGGCCCTTGTTCATCAGGGTCGCCGAATCGATGCTGATCTTGGCGCCCATGCTCCAGGTCGGGTGCTTGCAGGCATCGGCCACGGAAACACCGCGCATCTCTTCACGGCTCTTTGTGCGGAACGGTCCGCCGCTTGCCGTGAGGATGACACGCTCGACCTGCGCCGGATCGTCATGCGGGAAGACCTGGAAGATGGCATTGTGCTCACTGTCCACCGGCAGCAGCGTGGCGCCGTGGGCAGTGGCGGCGGCGGTGACGACCGGGCCGGCGCAAACCAACGTTTCCTTGTTGGCAATGCCGATCTGCGCACCGCGCTTTACGGCCGCCATGGTCGGCGGCAGGCCGGCGGCGCCGACAATGGCGGTAATCACGATCTCGGCATCGCGGGCTGCGGCGTCCACCAATGCGCTTTCCCCGGCGCCGCTTTCGATGCCGGTGCCGGCCAGCGCCGCTTTCAACGCCTCGCCCTTCGCTGCATCGGCAATCGCCACAAAACGCGCGCCACATGCTTTCGCCGCACTCACCAGCCCGGCCACATCGCTGCCGGCGGTGAGCGCCTCCACCTGCCAGCGGCCGGGATTGCGTGCCACCAGATCCAGCGTCTGGCTGCCCACCGAGCCGGTGGCGCCCAGGATAGTCAGGCTGCGCGTCATCCTGCCCATCCGGTCATGGCAAAGGCTCCGGCCCCGGCAACGGCAGCCGGCACCAGGCCATCGAGCCGGTCCATCACGCCGCCGTGGCCGGGCAGCAGCGTGCCGCTGTCCTTCACGCCAGCCTGGCGCTTCAGCCCGCTTTCATACAGATCACCCAGGATCGACAGCACCGCCAGCGGCAGCGCCAGCACGGCCAGCCGGCCAATACCCGCCAGATTGGCATGGCCGGGCCACAGTAGCGCCAGCGCGCCGGCCACCAGCAGGGAACCCGCCAGGCCGCCCACGGCGCCACTCCAGGTCTTGTTGGGGCTGATCGCCGGCGCCAGTTTCGGACCACCGACCGCACGTCCGGCGAAATAGGCGGCGATATCGGCCCCCCACACCACGGCCATCACGAACAGGGTCGCGAAAAAGCCCCACGGCGTGGCGCGCAGCCAGATCAACGCCACCGCTGGCAGCCCACAATAAAGCAGCCCCAGCATCATCGGCCGGCCCAGCCCCTTCTGCAGCCGCCCCGCAAACAGGCCGAGCAGGCCAGCGCCGCCGCCCAGCAGCATCAGCGCTTCGGACGGATTGCCCATCACGGCCACCACCCACACCACCAGGCCCAGCACCGCCAACCCCAGGCGGCGCAGCAACAGCGGCAGCCGGTGCATGGCCGTCCATTCGGTGAACATCACCAGCACGGCGGCGGCCGCCAGCACGGCAAAGGCCGGGCCGCCCAGCCACAGCGCCGCAATCGCCACGGCCACCAGCACGACACCGGTCACCACGCGCTGGCCGAGCTGGCTTGCCGCCACCTTCAACGCCCCCCGAAACGACGTTCGCGGCGGGAAAATTCGTCCAGCGCCGCGGCCAGCGCCGGACCATCGAAATCCGGCCACAAGGTTTCGGTGACCAGAAACTCGGCATAAGCCGTCTGCCAGAGCAGGAAATTTGAAAGGCGCAATTCGCCCGAGGTGCGCAGCACGGCATCGGGCGGCGACAGGCCACCACAAACCTTGGCGGTATCGAGCCCGGCTTCCAGCATCTCGGCGGTTATGTCGTCAGGCGTAATCAGGCCTGCCACCGCATCGGCCGCCAGCGCGCGTGCGGCCCGCACGATCTCGCCCTGCCCGCCATAATTCAGCGCCATGATCAGTTTCAGCCCAGTGTTGGCCCGGGTCTTCTCGCGTGCGGCTTCCAGCAGGCTGACCAGATCGGGTTTCAATGCCCGCCAGTCACCAATGAAATCCAGGCACACGCCATTGCGGTGAAGCGTATCGATCTCGTTCTTCACATAATGGCGCAGCAGACCCATCAGGTCGCTCACCTCGTCAGCCGGACGCTTCCAGTTCTCGCTGGAGAAGGCGTAGAGCGTCAGCATTTCCAGCCCAAGGCCGGGTGCGGCTTCGACCACGCGGCGCACGGCTTCCACGCCTTCCCGGTGGCCAGCAATGCGCGGCAGCCGCTTGGCCTTTGCCCAGCGGCCATTGCCATCCATGATGATGGCCAGGTGACGGCAGCCGCCGGCCCCGCCATCCCCCACAGAGGCGGACGAAATGGCCGCAGGCGCCGTCACTTGCCGAGGATTTCCTTTTCCTTGGCTGCCACGGTCGTATCGATGTCGGTCATCGCCTTGTCGGTGATCTTCTGCACATCGGCCTCAAGGCGCTTCTGTTCGTCCTGGCTGATCTTGCCCTTCTTTTCGGCGGTCTTCAGCGCTTCCATGCCGTCGCGGCGCACGTTGCGGGCGGCAATCTTGGCCTTTTCGGCATAGGTGCCGGCCAGCTTCACCATTTCCTTGCGGCGCTCCTCGGTCATGTCCGGGATCGGCAGGCGCAGCGTCTGGCCATCGGTGATCGGATTGAGCCCCAGACCGGCGGAACGGATGGCCTTTTCCACTGGCGTCACGTTCGACTTGTCCCACACCTGAACGGAAAGCATGCGCGGTTCCGGCACCGTCACGGTCGCGACCTGGCTCAGCGGCATCGACGAGCCATAGACTTCCACGTGCACGGTATCGAGCAGGCTGGTGTTGGCCCGCCCGGTGCGCAAGCTGCCCAGATCATGCTTCAACGCCTCCACCGCGCCAGCGGTACGGCGTTCCAGATCGGCCTTGAACGGGCCGGGTTCGAAATCAGCCATTATTCAGTCCCTCTGAGATTTGCGGTTCCATGGGACCCACCGTGGTCGACACGCCTTGGCCGGCCAGCACGCGGGCCAGATTGCCTGGTTCGCGGATGTTGAACACCACGATCGGGATTTCATTGTCACGGCACAACGAGACGGCCGCGGCATCCATCACCTTCAGATTGTCGGCCAGCACCCGATCATAGCCGATGCGGTCAAACCGGCGGGCATTGGGGTTGGTCTTGGGATCACTGTCGTAAACACCGTCAACGCTGGTGCCCTTCAACAGCGCATCGCATTTCATTTCCGAAGCGCGCAGAGCGGCGCCGCTGTCGGTGGTGAAATAGGGCGCACCCACGCCGGCGGCAAAGATCACCACCCGGCCCTTTTCCAGATGGCGCTTGGCCCGGCGCAGGATCAACGGCTCGCACACCTGGTTCATGGCCAGTGCCGATTGCACCCGCGTCGAAACGCCGATGGCTTCCAGTGCGTCCTGCATGGCGAGCGCGTTCATCACCGTGGCCAGCATGCCCATGTAATCGGCGGTGCTGCGGTCCATGCCCTTGGCGGCACCGGCCATGCCGCGAAAAATATTGCCGCCACCGATTACCAGACAGATATCATAGCCGGCATCCTTGGCGGCCTTCACCTCGCCCGCCACCCGCGCCACCGTTGCCGGATCGATCCCGAACGACTGGTCACCCATCGCGGCCTCGCCCGACAGCTTCAGCAGGATGCGCTTGTAGGCAGGGGCGGATGACGTCAT
>NZ_JAUMBI010000125.1:0-3570 GCF_032115815.1 Sandarakinorhabdus sp. | reverse complement strand
ACTCTGTGTCAGGACGATAGGTCACTAGCGGTGCTTGGCCGCGCTGCCAAGCGGCGTCCATCGAAAAACCGTGGACAAGCAGACGGCGGCAAAGGCGAAGCGGGCAACAAAAAGGGCGGGCCGAGGTTGCCCCCAGCCCGCCCCTCTTGTCTTCAACCGAACTTACAGGCCGGCTGCGGCAGCGACGTCAGCGGCGAAATCGCTCTGCTGCTTCTCGATGCCTTCACCCAGATGCATGCGGACAAAGCCCTTCAGCGTGATCGGCGTGCCGGCAGTCTTGGCGGCAGCGGCCACAACGTCAGCGATCTTGGACTTGCCGTCGATCACGAAGATCTGGTTCACCAGCGTCGATTCCTGGGCAAACTTGCGCACGCCGCCTTCGATCATCTTCTCGATGATTTCGGCCGGCTTGCCCGAAGTGGCAGCCTTTTCGCGGGCGATGGCGCGCTCGCGCTCGATCAGGGCCGGATCAAGGCCGGTCTCGTCCAGCGCCAGCGGGCTGGCAGCGGCCACGTGCATGGCGATCTGCTTGGCCAGCGGCTCCAGCACGTCGGCAGCAGCGGCCGATTCCAGGCCAACCAGCACGCCGATACGGCCGATGCCCGGCGCAATCGCGTTGTGCACATAGGAAGCAACGACGCCCTGGCTCACTTCCAGCATGGCCGTGCGGCGAAGCGACTGATTTTCACCAATGGTGGCGATGTTGGCGGTCAGCTTGTCAGCCACGCTACCATCGCCGCCCGGGAACGGCATTGCGCCCAGCGCGTCAGCATCGGCACCGGTGGTCAGCGCCAGGCCGGTCACGGTGGTGACGAACGCCTGGAAGATTTCGTTCTTGGCGACGAAATCGGTTTCGCTGTTCACTTCGACAGCGGCGCCCTTGGTGCCTGAAACGGCAACGCCAACCAGGCCTTCAGCGGCGGTGCGGCCGGCCTTCTTGGCGGCAGCAGCCAGGCCCTTGGCACGCAGCCAATCCACAGCGGCTTCCATGTCGCCAGCGGTTTCACCAAGCGCCTTCTTGCAGTCCATCATGCCTGCGCCGGTCTTTTCGCGCAGGTCCTTCACCATCGCGGCGGTGATATCAGCCATGTCGAGGCTCCTCTTTTGGGTGTTGGCAGGGCCATGCCCGGCCAACATGAAATATGTGTGACAAGAGGCCGGACGCGGTTCGCGCCCAGCCTCCCGTTGGTTCGAAAACGGGAAGCCTCAGGCTTCCGGCTGTGCTTCGGCTTCGGCCGGGGCGTCCATCACCGCTTCCGGAGCGATGTCGGCAATCACCTCAGCTTCCGGGGCGATATATTCGGCCGGAGCTTCGACCATCGCGCCCAGATCCACGCCCATATCGGCAGCGCGGCCCTGCTTGGCGTCGATCACGGCGTCGGCAATGGCATTCACATACAGCTGGATGGCGCGGCTGGCGTCATCATTGCCCGGAACCGGGAAGGCGATGCCGCTCGGATCGGTGTTGGAATCGAGAATGGCCACGACCGGGATACCCAGCACATTGGCTTCCTTGACGGCCAGCTCTTCCTTGTTGACGTCGATGATGAAGATCACTTCCGGCAGGCCGCCCATGTCGCGGATACCGCCCAGCGAAGCCTGGAACTTGTCACGCTCACGGGTGAGCTTGAGCACTTCCTTCTTGGTCAGGCCAGTGGTGTCACCCGACAGGGTTTCTTCCAGCTGCTTGAACTTGCGGATCGAGCCCGAGATGGTCTTCCAGTTGGTGAGCATGCCGCCCAGCCAGCGGTGGTTGACATAATGCTGGCCGCAGCGACGCGCGGCTTCGGCGATCGGGTCCTGCGCCTGGCGCTTCGTGCCAACGAACAGCACCTTGCCGCCGTGCTGCACGGTGGCGCGGGTGAAATCGAGCGCGCGGGCGAACAGCGGAACGGTCTGCGACAGATCGATGATGTGGACGCCGTTGCGCTCACCAAAGATGTAAGGCTTCATCTTCGGGTTCCAGCGATGCGTCTGGTGGCCGAAATGGGCGCCTGCTTCGAGCAGATTCGCCATGGAAACGACGGGAGCCGCCATAGTATTTTTCCTCCGGTTGATCCGCTGCAGGGGGAGCGTGGCGAAAGCCAGCGCACCGGATATGTTCCCTGCATGGGGTTTGGAAGTGGCGCGATTAGCGAAGCGCGCCAGTCCCGTCAAGCAGGCTTCACTTTGCCAAACTCACTTCTGGGGCGTCACCTTCAGCAACTTGCCGTCCACCGCGTCGGTGAGCAGATACATCTCGCCGGCCGGCCCTTCGATGACATCGCGGATGCGCTCCTTGCGGTCAGTGAGCAGCCGTTCCTCGCCCACCACCTTGTCGCCGTCCATCACCAGCCGCACCAGCGATTGCACGCGCAGGCCGCCGACGAAGATATTGCCCTTGAACTCCGGCGCGCCCTTGCCGCTGTGGAAAATCATGCCCGATGGGCCGATCACCGGATCCCAGTAATATTGCGGCTGCTCCATTTCGGGTGCCTGGCTGGCATTGTCGTTGATCGGCTTGCCCGAATATTCCTCGCCATAGCTGATGGTGGGCCAGCCATAATCGCGGCCCATCTGGATCTGGTTCAACTCGTCGCCGCCCTGCGGCCCGTGCTCCACTTCCCACAGCCGGCCCTTGGCATCGAGCGCCGCGCCCTGCACGTTGCGGTTGCCATAGCTCCAGATTTCCGGCCGGGCGCCGGGCGCATTCACGAACGGGTTGTTCTTGGGGATCGAACCATCGCGGTTCACGCGGACGATCTTGCCCAACAGGCTGTCCAGCTTCTGCGCCTGCACGCGGCCGGGCAAGATGGAGCGGTCGCCCAGCGTGATGATCAGCGTGCCATCCTTGGGAAACACCAGGCGGCCGCCATAATGCTGGGCGGAATCCAGCGTGGGCATCTGGCGGAAGATCACCTGCACATCACGCATTTCGCTGCCGACCAGATGCCCGCGCGCCACCGCGGTGCCATTGCCGCCTTCACGCGGTTCGGCATAGCTCCAGTAAATCCAGCTATCACCGGGGTTGGCAACGCCCAGCATGCCGCCCTGGTTGCGGGCATCGGTGGCGGGTGTGCCGGTAACGGGCGTCTTGGTGCCGTTGGCGGCCACGATTGTCAGCCGGCTGGCCGCCTTCTCGCTGATCAGGAAACGCCCTTTGTCCAGCAGCGCCACGCCCCACGGCTTGTTGAGGCCGGTGGCAATTTCGGTCACGGCCAGCGTCGTTTTCGCGGTCACGGCCTCGGCGCGGGTCTGGCCGGCAAAGGCCGGGCGCTTTTCAGGTACGTTGGGCGGGGTCTGCGTTACAGGCGCGGCCATGGCAGGCGCAGCGATGAGGGCGGCAAGGATCAGTGGTCGGATCATGAAAAATCTCCTTCGCGGCGGCTTATGCAGCCACGCAGCAAGGCAAGCAATGCGGCACGAACTGCGCGAACCGTGTCTCACACGGCCATTCTGGGCCGACCGAGGAAGTCCTTCTTGCCAAGCGGCAGCCCCTTGTTGCGGAAAATCCCGTACACCATCGAGGCATGGAAGTAGAAATTGGGCTGGCTGAAGCTGAGCAGGAAATCCTCGCTCTTGAACGGCATC
>NZ_JAUMBI010000124.1:0-15537 GCF_032115815.1 Sandarakinorhabdus sp. | reverse complement strand
CTTCCGTCAGAACGACGCGGAGCCGGGGTGGCATGGGATGGGCAAGCGCGTTGTGGCGACGCCAGGCCGCAAGGCCATTGTGTATGGCGCGGAAAGCCTGTTGTTCACGCCGGACTCGGCTGCATATGTGCGCGAATTGGGCGGCACCGACATTCCGATCATCGCTGTTCCGGAGGCGCGCCATCACCTCATGCTCGATCAGCCGCTGGCGTTTGTCACGGCGCTCCGCACAATCGTCGAGATTTGGCAGACCAGCGAAAACACAGCTTTTGATCAGGAACGACCCGTTTGAGCCGCCGTCATCAATCGGAGAAGCCGGCACCGGTGCTGGCATGGGCGACGCCGCCATCCACGGTGATCGTGTCGCCGACAACATAATCCCCGGCGCGGCTTGCGAGGTAAATGGCGGCGCCGGCCATGTCCTCGTCAACACCAATGCGACGGGAGGGGATGAATTTGGAAATCGCATCGCCGTGATCGCGCGCGACCCGGTTCATCTCGCTGGCAAAGGCGCCCGGGGCGATCGAGGTGACATTGATGGCATCGTTCACCAGCCGCGCCGCCATGCGTTTGGTGAGATAGATCAGCGCCGATTTGGAGGCGTGGTAGCTGTAGGTTTCCTGCGGATTGAGCCTTATGCCGTCGATCGACGTGATGTTGATCACCTTGGCCGGCTGCGCGCGTGTGCCCGACGCCTTCAACAGACCATGCAGCGCCTGCGTGAGAAAGAACGGCGATTTGACGTTCAAATCCATGACTTTGTCCCAACCGCTTTCCGGAAACGCCTCGAACGGGGCGCCCCATGCGGCGCCGGCATTGTTGACGAGAATGTCGAGCCTTGATTCATGCGCGGCGAGCTGTGCGGCCAGCGCCTGGCAGCCCGCCACGGTCGAGACATCCTGTGGCAGCGGGATGCAGTTTGGCCCCAGTTCCGCCGCCGTTTCGAAGCAGGCCGGCGCCTTGCGTGACGAGATGTAGACCTTGGCGCCCTGCGCGATGAAGCCGGCGGCGATCATCTTGCCGATGCCACGGCTGCCCCCGGTGACAAGCGCCACGCGGCCATCGAGGCGGAACAGGCTGCTGGTATCCATGATCGTGTGTCCTTGAATCGAGGCCGCTGGAAGCAGGGCGATCAGTGCAGCCCCGTCTCGTGCCGTCCGACAACCATGTGGTGCACCTCGTCCGGACCATCGGCAAAGCGCAGGTGGCGAACGTCGGCATAGAGTTCGGCCAGCGGTGTCCATTGCGAAATGCCGGCGGCACCGTGGATCTGGATTGCCTGGTCGATGATCTGGCAGGTCTTTTCCGGCACCATCGCCTTCACCATGCTCACCCACACCCGCGCCTCGCGGTTGCCCAGCACGTCCATCGCCTTTGCGGCCTTCAGCACCATCAACCGCATCGCCTCGATCTCGATGCGGGCGCGGGCGATCAGTTCCAGATTCTTGCCCAGCATGATCAGCGGGCGGCCAAACGCCTCGCGGGAATTGCCGCGCTTCACCATGTAATCCAGCGCGATTTCGGCCTTGCCGATGGTGCGCATGCAGTGGTGGATACGCCCCGGCCCCAGCCGCACTTGTGAAATCTCGAACCCGCGGCCTTCGCCGAGCAGGATGTTTTCATACGGAACCCGGACGTTTTCAAAGCGCAGATGCATGTGGCCGCGCGGCGCGTGATCTTCGCTGAACACATGCATCGGCCCCAGGATCTTCACGCCGGGCGTGTCCATCGGCACCAGGATCTGGGATTGCTGGCTGCTCGCCGGGCCATCGTCGCTGGTGCGCACCATCACGATCATCACCTTGCAGCGCGGATCGCCTGCACCCGAGATATAGAATTTCTCGCCGTTGATCACCCAGTCCTTGCCGTCACGCACGGCGCGGGTGCGGATGTTCTTGGCATCAGACGAGGCCACATCAGGCTCGGTCATGGCATAGGCCGAGCGGATTTCACCGGCGAGCAGGGGCTCCAGCCAGCGTTGCTTCTGCTCGTGCGTGCCAACCCGTTCCAGCACTTCCATGTTGCCGGTATCGGGCGCCGAGCAGTTCAATGACTCCGATGCCAGCGGCACCTTGCCCAGTTCGGCGGCGATATAGGCATAATCCAGATTGCTCAGCCCCTCGCCGGTTTCGGCATTGGGCAGG
Organism: Sandarakinorhabdus sp.; assembly: GCF_032115815.1. Classification (GTDB taxonomy): domain Bacteria; phylum Pseudomonadota; class Alphaproteobacteria; order Sphingomonadales; family Sphingomonadaceae; genus Sandarakinorhabdus. The sequence continues at coordinate 13,393 of NZ_JAUMBI010000124.1, read as the reverse complement.
AAGAAATTCCACAGGCCCGCCGCCTTGGCCTTGTCCTTCGCCGTCTGCAGCAATTCCAGCTGCCCCGGTGCCCAGCTCCAACGATCAGCCCGGCCCTTGCCCAGTGCTTCGAACTTCTCCGCAATCGGCACGACATTGTCGTTGATGTGACGGACAACGGCATCGAACAGCGGCCGCGCCTTTTCCGACATGCGCAGATCGTTCATCTCGGGATTGGTGAAGATATTGGTCATCGTCTTAGGTCCTCTTGTCCGCCCGCATGCTTGCCGCCACGCCACTGCCGCGCAAGCCCATAATATGCGAGGGCCACCGGCCTTCGCATCACGCTCCCATGCGTTACCGATTTGCCAGCGGATAGAGTGTCAGCATCGTCATCCGATTGTTGACGGGGAAGCGGCGGATAATGAACCCGCGGCCTTCCAGATCGCCAGACTGGATGGCCTTGATGGCGGTTCTTGTGTCTTCAAGGTCGCTTGTCGAAAGCCACGGCGCTTGCGGCGGGGCATCATTGCGGCAGCAGTGAGCACCGTAAAGCCGTGTGTCACGCGGCAGCATCGCAAGCAGCCGGTCGATGGTCGTGACATAGGTTGAAAGGCTGGAGCCCGGCGCGAAGGCATAGAGCGTCGTCGGGTAGAGGAAATCACCAGTATAGAGGCGCTTGCCGGCCGGCTCCCAGACCGAAACCGAATTCGTGGTATGGCCGGGCGTGGACAGGATGGTGACGGAACGCCCGCCAAGATCAATCGTTTCGCCGGGTTTGATCCATTGTGTCACCGTGAAGCCGACCGGTTCCGGGCGGGCATATTGATAGCGGCCCAGACGCACATCATTGCCCTGCGCGCGGGCACGGGTTTCCGGCAGGTCGATCAGTGCGATATCGCGAAAGAAGCCAAGACCATTGGTGTGGTCGTGGTGCAGGTGGCTGGGAACGACGGTCACCGGCAGCTTCGTCAGGCCGTTGATGGCGCGGCGGATGTCGTGCGTGCGGGTTGCGCCGCTGTCGATCAGGAGCGCGCGGCGATTGCCGACCAGCAGATATTCGTAGTTGTCGGGATCGGCGGCGGGCTCGCCGATCGCCCATGTGCCCGGCGCAATCTTCTCGACACGCCAGTGCCTGTCGACGACCGTTCCTGCGGCCCTGCCAGGCAGTGGCCGGAACTGTGCCGGATTGGCCGGCGCAGGCATGATGTTCGTTTCGAGCCTGGCAGCGATCATGATCAGTTCGGCGAAGGCAAAGGGCGTTAGTGCAACAAGCAACGCCGCCGCACCGGCAGCGACTGCCAACCAGCCAATCCATGTTCGCCATTGCATAAGATTGCTCCCCCTCACCATCGCACATCGGCGCTTGCAACACCGCAAGATCGCCGCCTAACATCAGCCCCACATGGGGCCGACCCTCCGCCAATCTGCGCCGCCAGCTGGCTCAAATGATCTGACGACGAACATGCCAGGGAGTAAATGGATATGAAGGCGGGTCTGTTCGCAAGCGTGCTCGGCGTCTGCCTGATCTCCATCAGCGCTTCCCAGGCAAAGGCCAAGGCCGCGTCCGGTGGTGCGGATCTGATTCTGACCGACGCCCATGTCTATACGCTGCGCTGGGGCGAGCCCGCGCGCGATGGCAAGCCTGCGCCCGATGCGCCCACCACAAACGGCAAGTGGCACCCTGATGCCGCTGCGGTGGCGATCCGCGGCGGCAAGATCATCTATGTCGGCAGCGACAAAGGGGCGCTGGCGCTGCGCGGCAAGCGGACCCAGGTGATCGATCTGAACGGCGCGACCGTGATCCCCGGGCTGGTCGATTCGCATACCCATTTCATCGAACTTGGCGCCAAGCTGGAATCGGTTGATCTGACCGATGTCGCCACCGAAGCGCAGGCGGTCGCAAAGGTGGCCGAACGGGCGAAGTCCGTCCCCAAGGGCGAATGGATCTTCGGTGCCGGGTGGGACGAGGGTGCCTGGGCCAACCGCTATCCGGACAAGCGGCAGTTGAGCGCAGCGGTGTCAGATCATCCGGTGGTGCTGCGCAGCCTGCACGGGTTTGCCATCTGGACCAACCAGGCCGCGCTCGATGCCGGCAAGATCACCAAGGCCAGCCCGGTTCCGGTCGGGGGCGAGATGCGGCTGGGCACGGATGGCCAGCCGAATGGCCTGTTCCTGAACCGAGCGGCGACGATGGTCGAAGCGGCGGTGCCGCCCGAGCCGCAGGCGGTTGTCGCGCGCCATGCGCTGAAGGGCCTGGGTCAGATGGCCACCGACGGTTATGTCGCGGTTCACGAGGCCGGTGTGGGTGCCCAAGCGATGGCCGCACTCCAGCAGCTGGAGGACCAGAACCGCCTGCCAATCCGGGTCTATGCCCTCCTCTCGCTGCGCGACCCGCCCTTGATGCGGCAGTGGATCGCCAGGGGGCCGGACCGCGACAGTGACTCCATGCTCGTCACGCGCGCGGTGAAGGCCTATTACGACGGCGCGCTGGGATCGCGCGGGGCGCGGCTGCTGGCTGATTATGCCGACAAGCCGGGCCATCGCGGCATCAGCGGTGACGGTTATGGCTTTGATCAGGATTTGGCCAAGGAGGCGATGAAGGCCGGATTCCAGCTGGGGATCCATGCCATCGGCGATGCGGGCAACCGCGAAGCGCTGGATTTCCTTGAAGCGGAGTTCAAGGCCGATCCGGGCACCGCGCGCAACCGCCACCGGATCGAACACGCCCAGGTCATCTCGCCCGAAGACCAGCCGCGCTTTGCTCGGCTGGGCGTGATTGCCTCGATGGAACCGCCCCACGCGGTGGAGGACAAGAGCTGGGCCGAAGTTCGCCTGGGCCCGCAGCGCATCCTTGGCGCCTATGCCTGGCGCTCGCTGCGCACAGGCGGCGCGCGACTGACCTTCAATGCCGACAATCCGGGCTCCGACCACAGCATCTTCTACGGCCTCCATTCCGCGATCACCCGTCAGGACAAGCAGCTTCAGCCCCCCGGCGGCTGGTATCCGCAGCAACGGCTGACGATCGAAGAAGCGATCCGGGCCTATACCAGCTGGTCGGCCTATGCCGCCTTCCGCGAAGACCAGACGGGGATCATTGCCCAGGGCCGATGGGCTGATCTGACCGTCATGGATATTGATCCCTTCGCCCTTGCCGCGACCGCGCCGGAAAAAATCCTGGCCGGCAGGATTCGGGCGACCATCGTCAGCGGCAAGGTGGTTTATCAGCAATAGGGCGTTGGCAGGGTTTGTCAGGCAAAGTTCTGCAGTCCGAGCGGGACTTAGGATTTTCATATGAGGCAGCAGAAACGGACGCAGCATTCCTTGAAACCGCGTCAGAATTTCCCGGTTATCGCGACACGAATTCCCTATTGGTGAATCGGCGGATATGCCGGAAATGATCGATTTCTGAGGGAGATATTTGGGCGGTCGACCTCGGAAGCAGCCGCGAAGTGCGTCGAAAACAGGGAAAATAGGGAAATTTGGCGCTGAGCTTGGTTCGCGGCAGACTTCGCCCACCACCAAGTTTTTCATATGATTATAGATTTTACTGATGGAGGGATTTTCTCCCCCATTTTCGGGGCCTTTACACGGTCAAACTCACCGGAGCCTGCGCTTTGAAGTCGTTTGAGCCCTTCAACTGGCCGTTGCTCAATCGCCCAATTTGCCGGTGAGGAATTGATTTTGTTGGTCAGCGCCGCGCGATAAGCTCCACGTCCTTCAATCGCTCGAGGTTTATCTCGGACGGCGCGGTTGCATTCAGGATGGCGATCACACCGGCTGGAGACAGGAATGCAAGCCTGAGGAGGCGATCAACATGGTTCGGCGCCAAACCTTCTGCTCTTGCAAGGTCGGTCGCTGTCATGGTCGGCTCGGCTTGGAGCCGCTTCCACCAGCCCTTTGCCTTGGCAATGGCAACCACGAGCTTCTGAGCGACCGGACCCGCAGCAGCGTGTTGTCCGGTCTCAAGAACGAACCGAACGGCTAGCCCTGTCCGGCGGATGCGCGCAGGGATGGTGATGCGAAGTCCTTCTGCCGCTTCAGCCACGGCTTCCAGCCCAAGGGCCCTCATGATGCCATCAGTGTCGAGCCGGATAAGCTCGTCGCGCAATGCCCTCCGCCCGTTCCTGCACCTTCAGGCCTCGCCCGAACGCCGCCATCAGTCATCCCGGTCTTTACAACTTTGCCTTCTGCATTCCCAAAGCGTTCGCCGGCAGGGGCGCTTCGATCACAGTGGCAGCCCGATATAGTTTTCGGCAATCGTCAGCTGCGCGGCGCGACTGCCGGCGATATAATCAAGTTCCGCGATCTGCATCGCACGGTCGAAGCTGGTGTCTTCAGGGAAGCGGTGCAGCAGGCGCGTGAGCGACCAGCTGAAGCGTTCGGCTTTCCAGACGCGAGCCAGTGCCCTGGGGACATAACCGGCGATGCCATCGCCATCCCCGCGTGCATACCAGCCTATCAACGCATCGGCCGCATAATAGACGTCGCTGGCTGCCAGATTGAGGCCTTTGGCGCCGGTGGGCGGCACGATATGCGCGGCGTCTCCGCACAGCAGCAGCCGACCGTGGCGCATCGTTTCGAACACGAAGGATCGCAGTGGAGCGATGGATTTTTCGATCGCCGGCCCACGGCTAATGCCGGCGGCGGCATGGGGACCAAGCCGGGCGTCAAGCTCGTCCCACAACCGGTCATCCGGCCAATCCTCGATCCGGGTGCCGGTGGGCACATCGATGTAATAGCGGCTGCGGATCTGGCTGCGCAGCGAGGCCAGCGCAAAGCCGCGCGGATGACTGGCATAGATCAGTTCGTGATGGCAGGGCGGCACATCGGCCAATATGCCCAGCCAGCCAAAGGGATAGACACGTTCATGAACGGTCCCGATGGCGGCTGGGATGGCGCGGCGCGCCACGCCATGAAAGCCATCGCAGCCCACGATGAAATCGGCGTCGATCTGCAGATCATGACCATCAAGGCGGCAGGTGAGCCACGGCCGGTCGCTGTCGACATCGTGCAGCACGATATCCTTCACCTGCCAGCGCACATCGATCCCGCGTGCATCGGCCGCCGCCATCAGATCGCGCTGGATCTCGGACTGACCATATACCGTCACCGTCTGCCCGGTCAGCCCGGCGACATCGATGCGGATCAGCCGTTCGCCATCGGCCAGGCAGAAGCCGTCTTCCACCAAGCCTTCGGCGCGCAGCCGGGCATCGAGGCCGAGCCGCGCCATGATGTCCACCGTCACAGGTTCCAGCACGCCTGCCCGAATGCGCGACTGCACATGATGCGGGGCCTGGCATTCGAGCACTACGACATCAAGTCCTTCGGCCGACAGCAGATGCGCCAGCATCAGACCGGCAGGGCCCGCACCAACGATGGCAACCTGCGTTCGCATCAGCCGCGGTGTTCCGGTGGCGCATGGCGGGCGATCAGCGCCAACGCCAGCATGACCACGCCCATGCCCGCCGCCAGGGTGAGGAAATAGGCGCTCCAGCCGGCGGCCAGGACCGCGGCGCCCACAAAGCTGCTGACAATCGCTCCATTGCGGCCGAACCCAGAAGCCGTACCGACCCCGGTAGCCCGCTGACTGGCAAGATAGATGTGGGACGCCAGCCCATAAAGGCTGGTTTGCACGGCGTTGATGAAGCCGCCTTCGATGGCGAGCAACATCAGCAATGCGGTCGTCGGAATTGCAGCATTGGCTGCAGCGAGGCCGATCGCCACCAACACGCCGCCCGCCGCCATCGCCAGCATCACCACGCGCGAACCGAACACGGGGATCAACAGCGCAGCGGCAATCGCGCCGAGCACGCCGCCGATGTTGAAGGTGGCCACGCCCAGACTGGCCAGCGACAGGCTGAGCCCCGCATCGCTGAGCAGGGTCGGCGCCCAGCTGAACACCATGTAGGTGGTGAGCAGACAGGCGAAGAAGGCGATCCACAGCAGGCTGGTGTCGTTTCGGATCGGCGCAGCGAACAGGCCGCCCACACCGGTGCCCGCTGGTGCGGGTGAAGCCGTGAACTGCAGGTTCGCACCATCACCAACGTGCAGGCCAATGCGCTGCAGGATGGTGATCAGCTCGGCGCGGCGCGCGGGTTTGCCGGCGAGAAACTGCGGCGATTCGGGCAAGGCCCACCACAAGACCAACGCCACCAGCACGGGAAGAATTCCGCCGATCAGGAACAAGCTGCGCCAGCCATGATCGGGCAGCAGCGCCGCCGCGATAACGCCGCCGCCGACCCCGCCCAGCGGAATGCAGACGATGCCCAGCGTGACTGCCAGGCTGCGCCGGCGACGCGGCGCGAATTCGGCAAGCAAGGTGGCGGCATTGGGCATGGCGGCCCCCAGGCCCAGCCCGGCAATGGCACGCAATGTCGCCAATTGCGGCACATCGGCCGCAAACACGGTCAAGCCGGTGGCCGCACCAAACAGCAATACGCTGAAGATCAGCGCCGGGCGTCGGCCGATCCGATCGCCGATCAGGCCGCCTCCGGCCGCGCCGATGACCATGCCGATGTAGCCAAGTGCGAACACCGGCGCGAGCGCGGCGCGGGTGGTGCCCCATTCCCGGATCAGGACCGGCACAACAAACCCGAGGACCTGATTGTCAAAGCCATCGAGGATGATGGCGCTGGCGACGAGCAGGATCACCGCTTTTTGCCAGCCACTCCATGCCGCGGCATCGATCTGCGCGGCAATATCGAATTGTCGGTTGGGCGCCGCCGGGGAGTCATCGTTCACGGCATCGCCCCTGTTTAGTTCGGCCCAGCCCGACCGTCGAGTGATGGCTGCCAGTAAACTATATCGCCGAACCTGACCGCTTCATTTAGACGAAGGTCGAAATCAGCGGCAAGCCGCCTTGCACAATGGTCTAAGCTGCCAACGTCGCGATATTGCCTATCATCGTCGACAGAAGGGCCTGCGCGTGGGCCGGCAGGAGATTTGTGATGCGAGCCGGGGTTTTGATCGCAGCAGGGCTGGCGCTGGGGCTGTCGATGGGCGCACCCGTGCAGGCACAATACACCACGCTGGCGCCGGCTTCCGAGATCAAGGATTTGCCGATCCTGGGCCTGGCGCAGGTCAGCGTGAAGGTGAGCGATTTGGCCAAGGCGCGGGCCTTTTATGGCGAAGTGTTGGGCTTTGCCGAAGCGTTCACGCTGAAAGACAAGGCCGGCAAGGTGGGTTCGGTTTTTTTCAAGGTCAACGACGAGCAGTATATCGAGTTGCTCCCGGTGCTCCCGGTGGGCCAAGTGGAGCTGGTGCGCCAGGCAAGGCTGGTGGTGCAGGCATCCGATCTGAAGACGTTGCACACCATCTATGAGACGCAGGGGCTGAGCCCGGGGCCCATCGCCATGGGTGCCGACGGCAACATGATTTTCCGCATCATGGCCCCCAACGGCACGGCGCTGGATTTCATGGAGTATGCGCCGACCGGCCGGCAAATGCGCCTGAAAGGCAAGCTGCTGGGCCAGAACCGCATTTCCACCCGCCTGCTTCATGCGGGCACCATGGTGCGCGACGAGCCGACAAAGGCGTTTTTCCGCAAGCTGGGCTGGGGCCGGCTGCTCCCTGGCCCGCGCGGCGATTATATCGAGACGCCGGCCAGCGACCGCAATCTGGAGACGAAAAACCCGCCTCTGGACCCTGAAAACCCGGTGACGCTGCCGCAATACACGCGTGAAGTGTACGGTGCCGTCTATCATTTCGCTCTGGAAATCAACGACATGCACGCTGCGCGCGAAGCGTTGAAGCAGCGCGGCGGTTTTGATGATGTGCGGCTGCGAACCGCCGTGGGCAACAACCGGCGCTGGTTGATCCACCTGTTCGACGGCGATGGATCACGGGTGGAACTCATGAGCCGCGATACCGTGCCGACCGAGATTCCAGCGTTTTCGGTGATGCCGCCGGGGCCACCCGCGCCGCCGATCCTGGCAACGCAGCGCGGCGTTTATCCATGGCCATGAGCCGCAGATTGCTCGCAGCCGGTCTGCTGCTCACCGCCGCCGCTGGGTCCGCCCAGCCGGTGCCGCCAGCGCTGGGCGCCCGCCCGCCGCGTTATGTGGAACCGGCGCCCTATGATTTCGCCGCGCATACCGGCTGGCAGGCGATGTTCGACGGCCACAGCCTGCGCGGCTGGGAAGGCCAGACCGATGCCTGGCGCGTGGAAGATGGCGCCATCGTCTCGTCCAGCGATGGGCAGGGCGTGGCGGCGAATGCGCCGGTCTATCTGTTCTGGGCCGGCGGCAATCTGGCGGATTTCGAGTTCAAGACCGAGATCAAGCTGGAGGGCGAAAAGGCCAACAGCGGCGTGCAGTTCCGTGCGCTGCTGCTCGGCAAGACCGACAAGCCCAATTCAGAGTGGGAATCCTTTGGCTATCAGGCGGATTTCGATTTCGCCAACACCCAGACGGGCGCGCTGATCGAGTGCTGTGCAGGCCCGCGTCGCGGACCGCGTCCGCGCCAGTTTCGTGCCGGGATGGGCATGGCGCTGCACGTCGCGCCTGCCGGTGCCGACGGATCGATCATGCTGGCCAGCATCGGAAACCGCGCCGATCTTGAGCGCAGCATCAAGGTGGGCGACTGGAACGAACTGCATCTGGTCGCCCGCGGCCACACGCTGTTCTATTATCTCAATGGCCGGCTGATGTCGGTTGTCATCGATGATGATCCGCAGCGCTTCATCGCCAGCGGCCGTCTGGCCATCCAGCTGGAAGGCAGCGGCGCGCGCAAGGTGTCGTATCGCAACCTGTGGCTGAAAGTCCGGTAACCAGCCTCAGTCCGGATCGGGCAACCGTTCAGCCCGGTTGACCACGAAGACATAAGACAGCACCCCCAACATCGCCATCGCGCCGACATAGACCAGCCCGAGGTAGAAGGAGCCGGTGCGTCCCACGGTGACGCCAATGACGATCGGGGTGATGATGCCGGCCAGATTGGTGCACAGATTGAACAGCCCGCCGGTAAGCCCCGCCAGCTTGGTCGGCGCCAGTTCGGAAATCAGCGTCCAGCCCAGATTGGACATGCCCTGACCGAAGAACGCGATCGACATCACGGCAATCACCGCGGCGTCGCTTTCCAGCCAGATCGCCGAGGTGATGACAGTGGACAACAGCAGCCCGGTGACCACAGGCAGCTTGCGCGCGAAGGTGAGGCTGCGCCCGGAGCGCAGCACGCGATCGGATAGCTGCCCGCCCACCAGAACGCCGATCGATGCCGCAATGAACGGCAGCATGGCGTACACGCCGGCCTTCATCCAATCCATCTGTCGTTCGGTGGCGAGATAGGTCGGGAACCAGGTGAGGAAGAACACCAGCGTGCTGTTGGTGGCGAACTGGCCGATGGACGCGCCGATCAGGCTGCGCTGGCGGGCCAGATACGACACATCGCTCCAGCGAAAGCTCCGCGGCTCGGCCTTTTCGGTCACACCGCCGTCGGCGCGGATCAGCGCCAGTTCGGCTTCGTTGACCCAGGGATGTTCGGACGGATCACGATACAGCCGGTACCACAGTATTCCGAATATTATGCCGATGCCGCCGACAATCCAGAACAAGGCGCGCCAGCCCCAGTTGGTCGCCATCCAGAACAGCAGCGGACTGCAAAAGCCGATGCCGAAATACATGCCGACAGAGTAGATGGAATTGGCCCGCGCGCGCTCGGCACGCGGGAACCAGGCGATCAGCACGCGGCTGTTCGCCGGGAAGCACGGTGCCTCGGCAACGCCCAGCCCCAACCGCACGAGGATCAGGGCCGCGCTGGACCGCACAAACCCCTGGCAGACGGTGAAGGCGGACCAACCAACCAGCGCAAGCGCATAGGTCATGCGGGTGCCGAAGCGATCGAGAAACACGCCGCCGGGCACTTGGGCGATGGCATAGCTCCAGGAAAAGGCCGCGAACACCAAGCCCATCACTTCCGGGCCGATCTCCAGTTCCTTGCTCATGGCCGGTGCCGCGACGCCAAGCAGGGTGCGATCGAGGTAATTCAGCGCTGTAGCGATTGCGACGAGCGCCAGCATGGCGTGCCGGGCCCGGGTGGGGCGCTGTACCGAACTGGTCATTGCGCGTCGCGGCGCTCGAGCGTGTAGGCCACTGCATAGGGCTGTACGATCTGATCTGTGAAGCCAGCCGCGGTGATGGCTGCCGCGATGGCCGGTGCCGCGGCCTGCGCCTCGGGCAGGCCGATGGTTTCGACAAACAGGACCAGATCGAACGGTGCTTCATGCATTGGCGGACGCAAGCTGGTCTCGGAGGTTGCTTGCCCCGACACTGCCGGCCGTGCCGCGGCCAGATGCACGGCACTGATCAGATCATGCTGTTCCAGCGCATCGATGATTGGCAATAACCGCGTCGTCGCATCGGCTTCGCTCAATCCGGCCGGCAGGCTGAAACGCGTGGTGACCAGTCCCCCGCCAACCCCACGCCCGCCGCTGCGCAGCACCGTGCAGGCCATGCGCAGGAAATTGCGAAACGCAGGCGCGACTTGGCGCGTCCAGTCTGTCGGGTTGTTCAGACTGTTCTGATACTCGACGGAGTTGAATGTCTCCGGCGTTTCGCCTTCATAACAGGTGAAATAGATTTGGCGATCAAGCTCGCGATTGATGCCGCGCCGCGATCGCAGGAAACCGGGGTGATCGAGCCGCTCCGGCATGTGCTGCTGCGTGTGCCAGCGATTATACTCGGCGTCGGCATCGGCCGTGATGTCGTGCCACATGATGATGAAGGCCGAGCCCTTGAGCGCCATGCGATGTCCTGTTTGTTGAATAGGTGCGGCGGGCGGGAGCGGATAGCCCCCGCCCGCCCCGTATCAGAACGATTTGGAGATTTCGAACGTCAGGATGCGGCCGAACACATTGTGCACGTTGAGATCGGTCGCGGTCGGCACGCCGCCTTGGGCCTGGGTGCTCAGCACCAGCGGCGGATCCATGTCGAACATGTTCTGCGCATTGAGTGTGAAGCGCGTGCCGGCGAACAGGCCACCCTTGGCCTGCGATGCATAGGTGAGCGTGAGATCGAAGGTCGTCCACGACGGGATGTTCTGGTTGGGCACCCGCACCCCGGCCACGGTGGGCGTGAGGTTGTTGAGATAGCCGCCGATGTAATTGGCGGCGAAAAGCCCGGAGAACCCATCCTTCGACAGGCCTGCAGCGAAGCGACCACGTGAGCTGATCTGTTCGCCAATGGTATCCAGCGCATTGTTCAGCGGTGCGCCCGGCAGCAGATTGCGCTTCAGCCCGAGGATCTTGGTGAAGGACCCGTTGAATGACAGCGTGCCGATCGGTGTGTCTTTCACATAGGAGGCGAGCAGATCGATCCCGCGCTGTTCTACCTGGCCCAGATTGCTGGTCGCGCTATTCAGGATGCCGACCAGCTGGCAATCATTGGCCGTGGTGGGAGGGAAGCTGCCCGGCGCGTTCAGATAGCGCAGATATTCGGGATTATAGGTGGCATATTGCGGCGCACCGGGGTTGCCGTTCACCGATCCGTTAACGCAGGTTGCCGGCTGCGGCGCCAGCGTGATGAACGGCTGGTAAAGCGCGAAGTTGGCCGCGCTAGTCAGCGCCGAATTGGCCGCCGGCAGGGCCGAGATGCGATCGCGATAGACGACACTGTAATAAGTGGCGCCCAGTTTCAGGCCGGGCACGAATGATGGCGTGTAATCGGCGCCGAGCGAGTAGATCTTGGCGGTTTCCGGCTTCAGCTGGTTGAAGCGGAAGCTGGACACCAGGAACAGCGAAGTGCCGTTGGAGGCGTTGCTGATCGGGATCTGCGGATTGCCCAGATTGTTGGTGAGGAAGGTACGGTTAGCGGCACCGACCACGTTGAAGTTGGTTTCGGCCAGCGTCGGTGCGCGGAACGAAGTGCCAAAGGACCCGCGCAACTGCAGATCATCGAACGGCTTCCAGGTCAGGCCGAACTTGGGATTGGTGGTGCTGCCGAAATCCGAATAGCGATCATGACGAATGGCGGCGGACAGATCGAGCTTGCGCAGCAGGGTCGTCTGGTTGTCATCGCCGAACAGCGGGATAAACACTTCGCCGAACGCCGAAGTGACGCTGCGGTTGCTGTTGGCAAAGCGGAAGACCACCTGTGTGGTGGTGGGGTTCAACGAGTAATCGGACTGCTGCTTGTACCAGGTCTTGGTAAATTCGCCGCCCACTGCGATGCGTACCGCGCCGCCAGGGAGGGTGAACAAGGTCCCGTCGATCTTGGGCAGGAAATCGACCATTTCGTTGCGGACCTTCTGCACGAAGATGCCGAAGATCTTTTCCGCCGAAGGCTGCGGCCCCTGAAGATAGGGATTGAACTGCGCGGCCGTGGTGGGGCCTGCGATGAAGCTGGTTAGGATGGTGTTGGCCTGCGGCTGGCAGACGGCGCAGCCCTCTGACACGCCCCAACCGGCGCCCACGGTAAGCCGGAAATTGCTGAACAGACCCACCTTGTAATCCAGCAGGACATTATGGGTGTTTTCGTAATCGTTCCGGTTCAGCGGACGATCGGGGTTGTTGAGTCGGACATTGTAGACGATCGACTGGCTGCCACTGCCCAGGCCGGGCACGAAGTAGGGGCTGTTGGTTGGGATGGCCACCGCAATCGACTGGAAAGCGCCGTCGCCCTGACCGCGCGCCTCGTTGGTGCGGCGGTTGAACATGCCGGTCACCGACACTTCGCCTAGATCACCGAGATCCTGAACCACGCGTGCCAGCACCGAATAACGGGTGCGCGCGGTGTAATAGTCCTGGAAATTCGTCGAATCGACCAACGAAGGGTTGCCACGCAACGCCTGTACTTCGGCGGTGGTCGGCGTGCGGCCGTTCAGATTGTTCGGCAGGCCATAAACCACGTTGCCCTGCAGCAGCGCCCCGGTCTGGCCGACCGCGTTGAAGACGGTGCCCTGCAACTGGTTGTTGTTGCCGCCGAACGACCGCAGATCGGCGCGCAACTGCGGAATGTCGCCCTGGGTGATGCGGCTGTTGCCTTCATAACCGAAGGCAATAAGCACGCCACCGCCATTCCATTTGCGCGACAGCACCGCATCGATTGCGCCCTGAGTGTAGCGCGTGTCGGTATAGCGCGCGGTGACTTCGGCGCCGTCGAACGGCCGCCGGAAGATATAGTTGACGACGCCGGCGACGGCATCGGAACCATAGATGGCCGATGCGCCGTCGGTGACGACCTCCACCCGCTCGATGGCGCCGAACGGGATGGTGTTGGGATCGGGCACCAGATTCTGAACGCCCTGCGTGACTGTGCGGTGGCCATCGAACAGCAGCAGCGTGGCATTGTTGCCCAGGCCGCGCAGGTTGACGCCCGCCGAGCGCCCGCCGCTGTTGCCCAGCGTCGCGCCCAGCGATGACCCTTGCGGCAACTGTGCGATCAACGAACTGGGATCACGCAGGCCGCTTTGCACGATG